>DASTLK010000437.1:0-5653 GCA_035715025.1 Vicinamibacteria bacterium | reverse complement strand
GCCAGGCCAGCGCCGCCGGGACGTCCACCTCCGCCCTCACCGCCGCCTCGCGCGCCGCCCGCGCCGCCTGGCCGGGCCGTAGCAGCGTCTTGGAAGGGATGCATGCCCAGTACGAGCATTCGCCTCCCACCAGCTCGCGCTCGACGACGGCCACGCGCAGGCCGCCCTCCGCCAAGGCGCCCGCGCAGTGCTCGCCGGCCGGCCCGCCGCCGATGACGATGACGTCGTAGTGGAGACTCATGAGTTGCTTATCGATTCTCATCCCGATCGGTGCGATGGCGGGCAGGCCCGGGTACGGTTCCCGCGCGACGGGCGCTCAGTTCAGACCGAAGGCACGAGGTCGAGTCAGCGGGCCTGCGTTGGGCGTCACCCGCGTCCGCGCTTCTTGCCCTTCGCGCGCGTCCCGGGCCGCCGCCGGACCATGTTCTGGGTGGCGATGTCTGCTTGCGCCAGCGTGGCTTCCCCCTCCCGGATCACGTCGCTCGCCTGCGGTACGTCGCGTTCGGGCGCCTCGGCCACGTCACCGCGCCCGGCCGCGCGCGCGAAGCTCGCAGCCAGCGAGGCGATGGCCGGTCGCCGGCGCGGGTCCTTCCGCAGCGCCGACAACACGATGCGATCGATCTCGGGCGCGATCTCCGGATCCGCCTTCCGCAGCGGCGGGGGCTCGTTGTGGAGGTGCATCATGACGATGGCCATCAGGTCGGAATCCGGGGCACAGAACGGGGCTCGCCCCGCGAGCATCTGATAGAGCATCACCCCCACGCTGTACACGTCGGACGCGCCGTCGATCTTCTCCCCGCGGAATCGCTCCGGCGCCATGTAGACGGGGGTGCCCAGGATGCCGCCCGCAACGGTGAGGCTCCCGGCCCGGGCGTCCTCGTCCGCCATCTTCGCGATCCCGAAGTCGAGCACCTTCACCCTCTCGCCTTGCGACGTGTGTTGCAAGAAGACGTTCGCGGGCTTGACGTCCCGATGCACGATCCCCGCCGCGTGCGCTACGGCCAGGGCCGCGCAGAGCGGAGTGAGGATCTCCGCGCAGCGCGGCGCGGAGAAGCGGCCGACGCGCTGCATCTCGTCCTGCAGGCTCTGGCCCTCCAGCAGCTCCATCACCAGGAAGGCGGCGCCGCCCGCGGTCACGCCGAAGTCGGTCACCGCGACCGCGTTGGGGTGCTTCACCCGGCAGGCGGCGATCCCCTCGCGTTGGAAGCGCGCCAGCGCGTCCTTGCTGTTGCGGGCCGCGGTCAGGAGGACCTTGACCGCCACGTCGTGCGCCAGGTCCTCGTGGCGGGCGCGATAGACCGAGCCGAATGAGCCGGAGCCGATCAGCGATCCCAGGCGGTACTTGCCGGCCAGGAGGGCGCCCGGGCCCGCCTCCGCGTCCACGGACGCCCCCGCGCCCGGCGCCGACTTCGGCCGCAGCCGAAGCTGCGCTTCCACGCGCGCGAGCACGACGGGGAAATCGAGCGGCTTGACGACGTAGTCGTTTGCCCCCGCCTCCAGTGCCTCCACCATGTCCGCGCTGTCCGTGCGAGCGGTGGCCATCAGGATCGGCAGCTGCAGGCCGGTGCGGGTCTTGCGCACCTCGCGGAGCACGTCCAGGCCCGAGAGCCCCGGCATCTCGATGTCGAGCAGGATGAGGTCGATCGGCTGGGCCGCGATGAGATCGAGGGCGCTCGCGCCATCGCAGGCCGTGAGCACCCGATATCCCTTCTTCTCGAGGCGGCGGCCGAGCATGTCGCGGTTCAGCTCGTTGTCGTCGACGACGAGGAGGGTGGGAACTCCGGCACTCTGGGAGGTCGGCACCATCTGTTCCATTCGCCGGTGGGTGGCGAGTGAGGCTATACCCCAGTTCGGGGACGGTCAACGGCGACGCCGCGGCCATCTCACGGACACTGGCCTCATCGGCGATGATGTCCTCGCGGTGATCGCGACCGGAGGACTCTCGTGAGGGGAGGACCGGGATGACGGCCGTCATCGCCGTCGGCGCGCTGGCGTCCCTCCTCGGCCTGTCGTCCCTGGCCGCCGATGACATCGCTCCGGGTGTCCTGGTCGAGCGCATCCCGGTATCCGCCGCGCCCGAGGAGAGCTACGCCCTGTATTTGCCGTCGGCCTACTCGCCCTCGCGGCCCACGCCCATCCTCTACGCGTTCGATCCTCGCGCGCGAGGCCGGGTGCCCGTGGAGCGGTTCCAGGCGGCCGCCGAGCGCTACGGCTGGGCCGTGGTCGGCTCGAACAACTCACGAAATGGCATCGCCGTCACCGACATCGTGAGCCGGCTCTGGGACGACACGCACCGCCGGCTCGCCATCGACGAGCGGCGCGTCTACATGACCGGGTTCTCGGGCGGGGCCCGCGTGGCCTCCGGCATCGCGCTCTCGTCGCGGGGACTCGTGGCCGGAGTGATCGCGTTCGGAGCGGGGTTGCCCAACGGCGTGCAGACGGTGAAGGACGCGCTCTTCGTCTTCTTCGGAGGCGCCGGCCGCGACGACTTCAACCTGCCCGAGATGCGGCAGCTCGCCGCCGACCTCGACGCCGCCTCCATCCCCAACCGGCTCGATACCTGGGAGGGCGGTCACGAGTGGGCCCCTCCGGAGCTGTGCACGCTCGCCGTCGAATGGCTGGAGCTGAGCGCCATGCGCGCGAGAACGCGCGCCAAGGACGACGGGCTCGTCGCGCAGTGGGCCCGGCGCGACGAGGAGCGGGCGCGCCAGCACGAGACCGCGGGCGCGGCCGTCGAGGCCGCCGAGGCCTTCGATTCCCTGGCCGAGGACTTCCGCGGGCTGCGCGACACCAGCGACTATGCGCAGGCCGCCGCGCGCATCCGCGGCTCGCGCGCCTACAAGGACGCGGTGCGCGCGCAGAGGGAGGACGACCGGCGGCAGGGACAGCTTTCGAACGAGCTGGGGGCCGCCCTCCAGCAGCTCCTCGGCGACGCCGACGGCCGCCTCTCCGCGCTCGCGACCCTGCGCGGGTCGATCGCCACGCTTCGTCGCGCGGCCGAGAAGGAGAACGCCGGGCGTGAAGGGCACGTCGCGCGCCGGGCACTCAGCGGCGCCTGGATCCAGGCCCTGGAGGCCTCGTCCGCGCTGCGCGCGCGCAAGGAATACCGCCGCGCGGCCGAAGCGCTGGCCCTCGCCGGCGAGATCAGGCCGCTCGGCGCCGGCCAGCTCTACGAGCTCGCCCGTCTCCACTCACTCGGCGGGGACGAACGTTCCGCGCTGCTGGCCCTCCGGCGCGCCGTCGAGAGCGGCTTCAAGGACGCCGACGCGATGGAGAGCGAGCCCGACCTCGATCGCATCCGGCGGAGCCCGGAGTTCGCGGCGCTCGTAGAAAGCGCCCGTGCCGCTCCCAAGGTCGAATAGCGGAACGGCTCAGCCGTGCGTCAGTCGTGGCCTTTCGTGCGGGTCGACATCCACAGGTCCAGCAGACCCGCCCCGCCCGTGCGGTTCGAAACGAAATACAGCGTCTCGCGATCGGAGGAGATGGTGGGCGCGTTGTCGTTCGCCGCGGAGTTGACTAGCGGTCCGAGGTTGGCGGGGGTCGACCAGGGATCGAACACCGTCTCGCGTGTCGACACCCAGATGTCGTTCAGGCCCGTCGTGCCGGAACGGTTCGATTGAATGAACATCTCCAGGCCGTCGAACCGGATGTCGGGCGCCTGATCAGCGGCGGATGTCCCCAGCTCCGCAACGCGGGCGGCGGGGCCGAACGAGCCATCGGCGCTTTGGTCGCTGACGTAGATCTCCAGGTTCGGAACGGCGGGCCGGACGCTCGCGAAGAAGAGCTGGGGCATCCCGCCCTCGTCAT
The DNA here is from genome assembly GCA_035715025.1 of Vicinamibacteria bacterium. Lineage (GTDB taxonomy): Bacteria > Acidobacteriota > Vicinamibacteria > Fen-336 > Fen-336 > AA29. The sequence goes on along the minus strand of DASTLK010000437.1, from coordinate 1,846 downwards.
TCTCGAAGAAGCTGGGGCCGCCCTCGAAGCCGGCTGTGTTCAGGGCGGAGCCGACGTTCACCGCCGGCTGCCATCCGAGATCATCGTGGGTGTCCTCGCGCCACGACACCCATATGTCGAAATCTCCCGACCCCCCTGGACGGTCGCTCGCGAAGAAGAGGAAATGGCCGTCGCGGGACAGACCCGGCACCTGTTCGGCAAAGGCCGTATTGACTCGCGGGCCCAGGTTCGTAGGCGGCCCCCAGGGATCGGAGTCACTCTCTCGGTGCGAGACCCAGAGGTCGGTGTTTCCCAATCCCGGCCGGTTGGAGTGGAAGTAGAGGCTCCGGCCGTCCTTCGAGAGGGCCGGCCCGCCCTCGTCGAAGGGCGTGTTGATAGCGGCCCCGAGGTTGGTCGCCGCCGACCACGCCGAATAAGGTGGTGCGGCGGAGACGCGCGAGACAGTCACGACCGCCAGCAGCAGTCCGACGAAAAGGGACCGACGAGAGGCGTTGCTCACGAGACCTCCTTGCCCGTTGACGAACGGGCGAGAGCAGTGGGAGGCACTCGGCGGGAGACCTTGGGGGCGGCGCCGCGCCCACGCGGCGCCGCGTCCGAGTCCGCCCATCAACTGTGGGCGGCACGTTACGCCGTGGCGGCGAGGTTCGTCAACGACAATTTCGAAACGCGCGAACCCTGTCGACAGCACGACGGCGGAGACGCCGTTGATCCGGGGCGGGCGGCCTCGCGCTCGTCCATCCGCCCGCCCCGGCGTGTCAATGGTTCACCTTTGCCGGTGGACTGATGGCGACGTTGTCTGCCGACTGCGCGTCACGGGCGTTGACGATGGTGGCGATGGCCTGGAAGGTGACCTTGCCCACGGCGGCATCGTCGGGCGTGAACGTGTAGCTGAAGTCGAAGGGTACGGTGCGATTCCCCCCGACCACCGGCACGAACTGAGTCAGGGTTCCAACGAGCTGGAAGCTGTTATAGCTGCCGGGGACGCTCTTGAAGAGCTGGATCTGGACGCTCTCCGGGTAGCGCCCGTTCTGGAGGCCGACCGACACCTGTCGCGTCTGTCCAGCACTTGCGGCGTTGGGGGCGCTGAACTTGGTGATGGCGACGTCATGGGTCCGAACGTGCACGACCTGGGAGGCGAAGCCGCTGCGGCCGTCGACGGTCGTGACCGTGAGAACGACCGTGTAGTCCCCGTCGGTGGCGTACCGGTGGGTCACCGTGCCACCGGTCGCGCTCGAGCCGTCGCCGAGGTCCCAGTCCCATGACTGCAATCCGGCCCCCACGGGGTCGTAGGAGAAACTGTACAGCGTGGTGGTCTCGAACGTCGACGGGTCGAAGGGGGAGAAGCCGAGCTGGACGACCGGCGGCGGCGTGACGGCGAGCTGGAAGGGCATCTGGATGCTGCCGCTCCCGAAAGAGCTATTCCGACCCACCTGGAAGTAGTACGTCGTGCCGGCCGTCGGCATGAAGGTGAGAGTGCCGCCGAAGACGGATTTCACCTCCGTGAGGCTGGCCACGGAGCTGCCGGTGTACACCGCAAGAGCGGGCGACGCGCAACAGGCACTGGTGCTGGCGGTGAGGGAGTCCACTCCCGTCGCGGTGAACACGTACCAGGCGCTTCCGACGATAGCCAGTCCGCCCGGAGTCACCGGCTCGCCCGGTTCCGTGGTCGCGGCGGTCATGTCGGCGGTGCCCGCGAACGGCAGTGCGCCGACGGCCGTAGCGCCCGCGAAGTCGTCGTTGGGGGGCGGAGGAATCTCTTCCACGCTGAGCTGTACGTGCGCCGAGCCGTAGAAGTAGCTGCCGACCTGAACGTAGTACGTGGTATTGGCGCTGGTGCTGAGCACCA
>DASTLK010000436.1:0-4701 GCA_035715025.1 Vicinamibacteria bacterium | reverse complement strand
TGGCGAGCTCGTGCAGCTTGCTGCCGATGACGGCCTGGGGCTCGTCCCGCTCCGTGACCGCGACCGCCTCGAACCCGTGGTGCTCCTCGCCCACGTAGGCGTAGCGGCCGATGAAGTTCATCATGCCCGTGCCCTGCATGAGGAGCGAAGCGATCCAGGCGTTGTTGTCGCCGCTCCTGGCCACGTGGCACTCCGTGCAGCCGCGTGTCTCCTTGGCGCGCACGGTGTGGGGCACGTAGGTCGAGAACGACGTCCCGCTGAAGCCGCCCGCGGACGTCGTCTGCTGCTGTGAGTAGAGCCACTCGCGGTTCTGGTTCTGCGAGGAGACGATGACCGCGCAGGCGGAGCGGGCGGGGGAGACGCGGTTCCCGCTGACCGTTCCGTCCTTGGCCAGGAAGTAGATGTCGTCGCGCAGGGTCTGGAAGTTGTAGGACGTCCAGTTGCGGCTGGGCCCGCCTTCGTTGTGCAGGTTGGGCTTTTTCTGGTTCGCCTTCATGGAGAGGTGGCAGCCGAAGCAGCTCGTCGTCCACGAGGAGTGGCAGGCGAAGCAGCTCATCTTGTTGTTGGCGTGGGCGAGCTTGGTGGGATCGGCGCTCGCGTCCCCCCAGGTGCTGCCGTCCATCTGCATGGTCTTGGCCAGGCGCGCCTTCTCGCTGTAGCGCGGGTTGTCCGGCGTCACCGCATCCACGACCTGCGGGACTTCCCACTCGACGTTTTCGTCCACCATCGAGCGCTGCGTGATCTTGCCCCGGCGGCTGGTGAAGCGCGGTTGTCCCCAGGGCGTGCTCAGCGACGTGAGGTCCATGGCCGAGGAGGCGGGACCGGAGGTGGTGAGGTTGGCCGGGCCCGCGACCGTGCCGTGGCAGTCGATGCAATCGATCTCGACCGCCGCCCGCGGCTCCCCGTAGAGCTTGCTGTTGCCGTGCACGTCCTGCTTGAAGTGGCAGTCCACGCAGTGCATCCCCTTCTCCAGGTGGATGTCCTTCATGTGGACGGCCTTCTTCCACTTGTCGGGGTCGATGTCCTCGACCGCCTTGCCCGCCTCGTCGAGGAGGCGGCCCTCGCGATCGCGCTTGTAGACGGCGCGGAAGACCCAGCCGTGGCCGTGGAAGTCCGCGAACTGCGTGTTCTTCGCCTTGTCGTTGAGGGAGGAGACCTCGGTCAGGAAGTTGCGGTCGGACCAGAGCCCCTTGAGGGCGGCGCCCTCGGGGTTGTCGTGCTCGATGCGCGCGCGCTCGGAGGCGGAGAGCTTCTTGGGCTCCTTCGGGTACATGAGCTGGCCGTCCGCCTCGTTGTCCCACCAGGTGTAGCCCATGTACGTCGCGACCATGCTCGTGCCCGGGTGCATGTGGCACGTCATGCACTGGCTGGACGGGATGGAGCGCGTGAAGGCGTGCTTGAGGGGATGGCCGGGCTCGTCGCGCGGGATCGTGGTGTCCGCGGACTGGGTGAGGCCGCGGTTGCCGAACTGGGCGTAGGGCCCGCTGTTGGCGGGGGAGCGGTCGTTCGCGTACACGACGTGGCAGGCAGTGCAGCCGCTGGATCGGAAATCGCCGGGGTGATCGTTCGTGCCCAGCATCGAGAGAAGCGGGTCGAGCAGGCGCGTCTTCTGCGCGCCCAGGATCACGGGGTCGATGCGGTTGAGGGTGCCGAAGCCGCGGGGCGAGAGGCCCTTGTCCGGCTTGCCCGACTCCTCCGCGGGATCGGGCAGCCCGATCTCCAGGCGCCGGCGCCCGCCGCGCTCGAACACGCGGAACGCGTTGCCGGGCATGCCCAGCTCCCAGCGCACGAGAGGCACCAGCGCGTCGAGCACGCCCTTCTTGAGGGTCTCCTCCGCCGTCGGCGGCGGGATCGTCTTCACGATGCGCGGCTCGCCGTCCGGCCCGTAGCTCTCGCCGATGATCGAGTCCTTGCCGGGGAGCACGCCGTTGTTGTAGAGGGCGGCCCCGTAGAGGAAGGCGCCGTGCGTCATCAGGCTCTTGGAGACGTTCTTGACCTCGCTGGCATGGCAGGGGCCGCAGGACTGCGGGGCCGCGCGCAGGTCGCCGGGGTTGATGAAGCGCACGAACGCGAGGTCCTCGTCCAGGATCGCGGTGTAGGCCCGCTCGGGGTTGGCCGACGTCTTCCAGATCTCGCGGTTCGCGGGCTGCACGTGGGCGCGCTGCTGCGCCGCCTTGTACTCCCCGGAGCCCGGCGTGCCCGCCGTCTTCACGCTCCCGTCGCCGCCGTGGCAGTCCGTGCAGCCCAGGCGGACGGACGTGGAGGCGTGCATCGACTTCTGGTCCGTCTTGGTGTGGCAGCTCATGCAGCCGACGCTCTTGGCGTCGGCCTGCTCCTGGCTCTGCGAGGAGAGGCTGGGCGGAGACTGGGCGAGGCCCGGGCGCACCACGGCCAGGCCGCCCGCGACGGCGAGCGCGGCCGCGAAGAGCGCCGTCGCGCTTGGGGTCAATCTCTCCGCCATCCGGCTCCCTCCGTCAGTAGGTCAGCTTGATGACCGCGAACGCGTTCCACAGCTTCTTGTTCCCCGACCCGCACGCGCCCGTGGCGCAGGTGGACGTGAACAGATCCTCGAAGGCGGAGCCGGGGATGAGGCCGGTGACGCCCGCCGTGATCACCACGTTCTCGTTCAGGAGCGGACGGTAGAGGAAGCCCGCGCCGAGGTCGAGGCCGATGTTCTTGCGGATGCCCGGCTGGAAGAGCAGCAGGTCCAGGTTGCCCGTCTTGTCGAAGCGCAGGTAGTTCGCGTTGACGATGCCGCGCAGCTTCGGCGTGAGGTCCGCGTCCAGGCCCAGGCCCGCGATCATGATCCCCGGGTTCACGAAGTTGGCCTGGCCCTCGAACTTGTTCGAGCGCAGGTCGGGGAGCAGGCTGCCGGGCGCCTTGAGCAGCACCGCGGTCTGGGTGAGGGCGATGCCCGAGCGCACCCAGAAGCTGAAGGGCCCGCCCGCGAAGTTGCTCGAGTCGTAGATGGAGTCGAAGCCGCGGGCCTTGCCGTCGAGGGGATCGTCGTCACCGCTGGCGTACACGAAGGTCGCCTTGAAGCGCGTCCAGTCCTTGTCCACCGAGGCTTCCAGGGCGCCGAAGCCCGCGCGGATGTCCTGGTGCCCGCCCACGCCGTGGTCCTCGTCCGTGCCGAAGGCGTAATACGCCGCGTGCGAGACGTTGATCTTGCCGAGGTGCCCGTCCCCGGCCAGGCCGACGTAGTTCGCGGTCACCTCGTGCAGGCGCGGCGTCCCGATGCGCGCCGGCCGCACCAGGAACCCGTTCTTGTCGAAGTGGAACTCCTCCGCCGCGCGGTCCTCGCTGCGGTGGTAGCTGAGCGAGAGCGTGTAGCCGTGGGTGAAGGTGTCCTGGTGGAACACGTTCGCGATGTAGACGCGCTGCTCGCGCTTCTCGAACGTGTTGAGATCGCTGTTGGTGTCCTTCTCCAGGAGGTCGAACCCGGCCAGGTTGTACTGCCAGTGGTTGTTCGAGGCGTTGCCGAAGAGGCGCGCGCCCAGGTTCGTGTCGCTGAAGATGAGCCCGCGGAAGTCGGACACGAAGGGCTGGATGCCCGCGCGCACGGAGACCACGTCGTAGTTGGGCGAGAGGTCGGCGAGCTTGACCTCCGCGAACGCCTCCTCCAGCGAGGCGTCCTCGCGCCGGCGCGTCTTGCCTTCGCGGGGGTCGATGTGGACGACGTTGCGCTCGGAGGCGCGCAGGTAGTTCAGGTTGAACACGCCCGTGGCCTTGAGGGCGAACGTCTTGGGCTTGAACGCGGTCTGGCCCTTGAACACCTCCGCGGACACCGTCGCCCGCGGGCTCGTGAAGAACTGGCCGTATCGTCCGAAGAACTCCTGGCTGCCCGCGCGCTCCGCGCTCACGCCGCTGCCCACGGGAAGGTTCCTTCCCTCGAACGGCGATTCCAGCGATCCCGTGAGCACGAGGAACATCGAATTCCCCGCGAACGGCTTGTCGCCCTTCAGCACGTTCTGGTTGTACGGGTCGACCAGCTTCCCGCGCGGCCAGCGCGGATCGGCGGGGAAGGGCAAGTCCCAGCGCGAGCGCACGGGCACGAAGTCCGGGGTCTCCGGCAGCTTGGGCGTCGGTGGCGCCGGCGTCGCCTCCGGGACGGGCGCCGCCTCGGGCGTGGGCGGCGGCGCGGGCGTGGCGACCGGGCCCGGGGTGGCGTCGAGCGAGGGGATCGACTCGATCGGCGGCGAGACGACCTGGTCCTCAGGTACCGAGAAGCCTTCGCCGCGCGTCGTCTGGAAGAGGACCTGGCCCCCGCGCCGGGCCAGCCGCAGCACTTGCAGGCGGCGGCCGTCCTTGAGGACCAGGGTCTGTTCCTTCACCTGATCCGCGGGGGCGGCGCCGCCCACGACGGGAATGGAGTCCAGCGGAGGCGACACGACCTGGTCCTCGCGCACGGAGAACGCCTCGCCGCGTGTCGTCTCGAAGAGCACGATGCCGTCGCGCCGCCCGAGCCTCCGGACCTGGATGCGGCGGCCGTCCTTGAGGACGAGGGTCTGCTCGGTCGCGCTCGTGCCGGACGGGGCCGCGTCCGCCTGCGGGATCGAATCCAGCGGAGGCGAGACGACCTGGTCCTCGGCCACCGAGAACCGCTCGCCCTTCGTGGTCTCGAAGAGGACCTGGCCGTCGCGCCGCGCGAGCCGACGCACGGCGATGCGCCGGCCGTCCTTGAGCACGAGCACGTCGTCC
>DASTLK010000435.1:0-7669 GCA_035715025.1 Vicinamibacteria bacterium | reverse complement strand
GTCGTCTATCCGGAGCCGGCCACCACCTTCGCCATGGAGCCGAAGACGCGCGGGGACGAGGACAAGATCTCCGCCGCCCTGCACCGGCTCATGGAGGAGGACCCGGTGCTGAAGCTCTCGCGCGACGCGCAGACGCACGAGATGCTCCTGTCCGGGATGGGGCAGCTCCACATCGAGGTGATCGTGGCGCGCCTGCGCAAGCGCTACAAGGTCGAGGTCAACCTCAAGAAGCCCCGCATCCCCTACCGTGAGACGATCAAGGCCGCCGCGGAGGGCCATGGCCGCCACAAGAAGCAGACGGGCGGCCACGGCCAGTTCGGGGATTGCAAGATCCGGATGAAGCCCCTTCCCCGCGGGAGCGACTTTTCGTTCGTGGACGACATCTTCGGCGGCTCCATCCCGAAGAACTTCATCCCCGCGGTCGAGAAGGGAATACAGGAGGCCCGCGTCAAGGGCTTCGTGGCCGGCTACCCCATGGTCGACTTCCAGGTGGAGCTCTACGACGGCCAGTACCACGACGTGGACTCCTCGGAGATGTCGTTCAAGATCGCGGGCTCGCTGGCCTACAAGGACGCGGTGGCGAAGTGCCGGCCCACCCTGCTCGAGCCGATCATGAAGGTCGAGATCAGCGTGCCCGAGGAATACGCGGGCGCGGTGATGGGAGATCTGTCCAGCCGGCGCGGCCGGCCCCAGGGGATGGAGCAGCGTGCCAACATGCAGGTCATCAAGGCCGAGGTCCCCCTCTCGGAGATGCTCAGCTACGACGCGGAGCTGACGTCGATGACGGGGGCCCGCGGCTCGTATCACATGGAGATGTCCCACTACGACGAGGTGCCGGGCCACCTGCAGGACAAGATCATCGCCACCTCCCGGGCGGAGCGCGGCGAGGTCCCGAGCGAGGCTTGAGAACGGACTGAATGAAACACGCCACTGCCATCCTCATCGCCGCGTCGTTGTCCGCGGCCGCGCCGCAAAAGGTGGCGTCCCAGGAGCCGGGCTCCCCACCTGCCGCCGTGCCGTCGCCCGCGCCCGCGGCCGCCCCCGCGGCGCCGTCCAACGTCAAGGTGGCGGGCCGGGACGTGCCCGCGCCCAAGCGCACGCGCTTCGTGTCTCCCGTCTTCCCCGTGGAGGCCCAGGCGGCCGGCCAGCGCGGGATCGTCATCATCGAGCTCGTGATCGACGAGGCGGGCAAGGTGAGCACCGCGGACGTGCTGCGCAGCGTGCCGCCCTTCGACGAGGCGGCGCTGACGGCCGCCCGGCAATGGGAATACGAGATCACCAAGGTGGACGGCAGGCCCGTGCCCGTGCGGCTCACCGTGCCGATCACGTTCGCGCTGAAGCTGCCCGACATGACGCGCGAGGCGGGCATTCCCGAGCTGCGCCAGGGCGCGAGCCCGGGCTTCCCGATCGGCGCCAAGGGGCCGGCGAAGGTCGTGGCGGACGTCACCCTCCAGCCCGACGGCACGGTGGCCGAGGCCGCGATCAAGGAGGGCGATTCGCCCTATGCGGAGGCGATGCTGCTGACCCTGCGAACCTGGCGCTTCGCTTCCGAGGCGGAGGCGCCGCCGGTGGCCTTCCAGGTGCGCGCCGAGTTCGTTCCCGGTCCGCCGCCGCGCGTCGACCTGAAGCTCTCAGGCCTTCGCACCGGGGAGCGACGCCCGGCGGACACGCCCATTGCGGCGGCCACGCCCGCTCCTCCGACCATCGCGCCCTCTCCATCCGCGGTGGCCACTCCGGCGCCCGCTCCGGCGGCGCCCGCTCCGGCCACTCTCGCTCCGGCGACTCCCACTCCGGCCACTCCGGCTTCGGTGACGCCGACGCCGGCGCCGGCGGCTTCCCCGCTGGCCACCCCGGCGCCGACGACGCCGCCGACCACGACCGCCACTCCACCGCCGCCCGTGGTCGCCGCGCCGCCCGCACCGCTCCCGCGACCGGACGCCGTGCGGCCCTCTCCGGTCGTGCCCACGCCCCCTCCCGTCGAAGTGATCCCCGGCGGGCCCGCGTCCGCACCGTCGCCGGCGCCGGGCACCGCCGCCACACCCGGCACGCCGGCCACTCCGCCCTCGCCCGCCCCACGCACCGAGCCCGGCGTCTCGGCCGTGCGCGACGTCGCGCTCGGGCCGGGCGTGCCCGACCTCACGAAGGGACGGCGCCCGGTCGCGCCGCCCCTGGCCCGCATGTCGTCACTGAGCGGGGCCGTGCAGGTCCAGTTCTCCGTCGATGCCTCCGGCTCCGCTTCGATCCAGAACGTGAACGGTCCCGATCTCCTGAAGGAAGCGGCGCGGCAGGCCGTCGCGACCTGGAGCTTCCGCCGCACGACCGCGGAGCGCCTCTATCTCGTGGCGACCTTCAACTACGACGGCGACAAGGCCCAGGCCGAGGTGAAGCGGGCGGAGTGATTCCCGCGTCCGCGGGTCATCCTCACATACACTGGAAGCCCGTCTGGCCCGTCCCGCAGGTCTGCGAGTTCTGCTTGCATCCCGCGGCGCCGGCGCAGCAGACCCGGCCGCTCGCGTCCCCGCAATGGGAATTGACGCAAGCGCCCGCGGCGAGGCAGGTGGCGGCCTGGCCGACGGTGGGCGCGCTGATGGCGAGGATCGTGAGGCCGCCGAGCGTGGCCGCGTGTCGGAGCAGTTGCCGCCGCGAGGTCCGCGCGCTCGAGGCCGGGGGGGTGATCGGCTCGCGCAGCAGGTGGGCCTTGCTCAACCGGTGCAACGCGACGCCCATCACGTCTTCTCCGACGGGAGCGCCGATCTCGGCTTCCAGCGCGCGGGCGATCTGCCCCGGCGTCCGCTGCCCGGTGCAGTGACGCCAGATCCAGGCGATGTTCTTCGACAGGCAGAAGGCCTTGTGACGCTCGAGGTCGTAGACGAGCATCTCATCGGGCAGCTCGTGGACGACCAGGGCGTCCCGCCGCTTCCTCGGCTTCATCCGGAAGATTCTAGTCTCTTTGGCTCGCGCCCGTGAGCCCTCGCTGGGCGCGCCGGACCGAGAACCGGACCGTGCGGCGCACGCACTCGCCCAGCTGCAGCGGCAGGCGAGGTAACTCGTTGAAGGGACGGCCCAACCCAATCGTGGCCTCGATGGCGTTGGGCCAGCGGAGGACGAGCGCCCGGCCCAGGGCGCCCGGCTGCCGCAGCAGGTCTGCGATCGGCACGCGTGCCCCGTGCGGGGGGCGGGCGGCGCCCCATTCCCGAAGGACGGCGGGGACGAGCCAACGCGGCAACCGTACACGGCGCCGTCCGGCCGCGACGGCGTCGATGCGCGCGCCGAGGATCGCGTGGGCGGCCTCCAGGGCGACGAGCGCCCAATCCGCCCGCCGGCGCCGTCCGCGCGCGAAATAATCCCAGTCGAAATCCCCGGCCGCCGACTCGAGGGCGACAGCGACGTCGCACAGCCACAGCGGGCGCAGGAGGCCGTGGCGAAGAGCGTGGAGCGCGATGAGGCGCAGGTGATCCTCGGGCCCGAAGATCCGCACCGCATCCTCGCCGGCGCCGGCGACGCGCGACCGCGCGCGCAACTCCGCCTCGTCGCGATCGTCTAGCTCGGCGTACCCGCAATGAAGGTCCACGAGCTCCCCGATTTCCCCCCGGAGGGCGAGCGCCGCCGCCGCGTAGTCCTGACGTCCGACGTAGAGATCGATGTCTCCGCACGGCCGCAGGCCGGGCTCGGGGTAGAGGCTCGCCACGGCCCAGCCCTTGCCCGTGATGGGCTCGACGCCGGCGGCGCGGAGGCGCTGCACCACCTCGGCGATGCGCGTCCGGCGGAGGAGGTAGGCCAGGGCCTGATGGCGGTAGGCCTCGTGGAGGGCGTTCCCGGCCGGGGTGGACTCGAGCCCGGTGCCGCGCGCACGTCCCCATCCCAGGCCGCCGGCGCCGGCGCCCAGGAGGACGGGCTCGACCTCGCTCAGCTCGCCCGCGGTCAGGGCCAGGGGCGGAGGCGACGGACGCCAGGCGGCGGCCAGCGCGCCCGCCGCCAGGCCGCCGAGCCGTGTCCGCGACGCCGAGGCCGCCGTGAAGGTCAAGAGAGCCGGGTGAACACGTCCTCGGTCAGGACGGCGCGCGCCAGCTCCTCCGCTTCGCCGCGGACGCCCTTGAACGCGAGCGCGGATCGCATGACGCGCGAGAGAGCGGCCAGCGACTGCGCGGGACGGAGACGCGCCGGCAGCGTGTGGGCCAGCAGCTCGAGGGTCGCCCGCCCCGGAGAGAGCCGTCGCGGCCGCCAGCGCGCTCCCGGCTCGTACCGCGTGGCCAGGATCATTCCCGCCTCGAGCGGCGCCGTTCCGACGCGTGCCCCGAGCTCGGCGGCCGCGATCCTTTCCATGCCCGCATCGCCGCTTCGCCGGTTGAGAGGCCGGGCGAAGGGATGGACGCGGCCCCGTGCGTCGAGGATCGCGTACTCGTCGGAGTAGTAGGTCGCGCCCGCGCGTACGAAGGCCTCGACGAGCCGGGTCTTGCCCGATCCGCTGCGCCCGGGGACGAGGATGGCGCGGCCCTGCCAGCCCACGACGCCCGCGTGCACGAAGACGAGCTTGGGGGCGAGGGCGGCCACGGACCACTCGACGTCCGTTTCGAAGGACTCGAGGACCTCGTCCATCCGGTTGGTGCGGGCCAGCCGCGCGGCGTCCGCGTACAGCAGGTGGAAGCGCCGCAGGCCCCCGCGTGGAGCCTCGTCGCCGACGATGATGGAATAGAGACAGTCCACCCGCGAGGACGCGCGCGGGGCCCAGCCGGGGGGCAGGCGGCCCTCGATGTCGTCCAGGACGGCGGGCGTGTTGGCACGGATGCCCACGCGAACGCCGTGCGCGATCCCGGTCAGGGCCGCCGTCCAGCGCAGGCGGTCCAGCTTCTGCAGGCAGGAGCTGGTCTTCTTCTGTCGAAGCCGGTTCGCGGCGAGCCCCTGGACGCGCATGCGCATGTACCGCGGGGCGAGGGGCCGGGGCGAAGCGGCTAGGCTTCCTTCCCCGCCGACTTCTTCTTGCCCTTGGCCCTGGCCGTCGCCGGCTTCTTCTTCTCGCCGTCTTCGGCCTTGCTCTCGCCCTTCGGCTTCTTGGCCTTGGGGCTGCCGCCCGCGGGCTTGGCCGCCTTCGCCTCGGGCTTCTTCTCGGCCTCGATCTTCTTGCCCTTCTCGTCCTTCTTCTCGGGCTTGTACTCCGAGCCGAGCAGCTCGACGATGGCCATCTCCGCCCCGTCGCCCCGCCGCGGGCCCAGGCGCAGGATGCGCGTGTACCCGCCCGGACGCGTCGCGTAGCGGGCGCCGAGGTCGTCGAACAGCTTCTTCACCACCGTGAGGTCGTGGATCTCCCGCGCCACCAGGCGGCGCGCGTGCAGCCGGTCGTCGTCGCGCTTGGCCTGGGTGATGAGCTTCTCGGCGTACGGCCGCAGCTCCTTGGCCTTCATGAGCGTGGTGCGGATGCGCTCGCGCTCGAAGAGAGCGGTGGCCATGTTGCGCAGCAGCGCGATCCGATGTGGCGTGACGCGCCCGAGCTTACGAAAGCCGACCTTATGTCTCATGTCTTGTCTAATACTTTCGTAGGTGACCCCGCGCGGGCGCGGCGCAGCGCCCGCGCACGATCACTCGATCTAGCCGCCGTTTGCTACCTCGCCTCTCCCTGCGCACTCGGCGACGGGTAGTTGTCGAGCTTCATCCCGAGGGAGAGCCCCATGCCGGCCAGGATCTCCTTGATCTCGTTGAGCGACTTGCGGCCGAAGTTCTTGGTCTTGAGCATCTCGGCCTCGGTCTTCTGCACGAGCTCGCCGATGGTCTTGATGTTCGCGTTCTTGAGGCAATTGTAGGAGCGGACGGACAGCTCCATCTCGTCCACGCTCTTGCTGAGCTTCTCCCACCAGACCTCGCGGTCGGCCTCGCTCAGCTCGACCGGCGTCTCGCCGGAATCGTCCTCGTCCTCTTCGATGTTGATGAAGATGGCGAGGTGGTCCTTCATGAGCTTGGCCGCCAGGCCGACGGCGTCACGCGGAGTGACGGCGCCGTTGGTCCAGACCTCGAGGGTGAGCTTCTCGTAGTCGGTGGCCTGGCCCACGCGCGCGTTCTCGACGAAATAGTTGACCTTCTTGACCGGCGAGTGGACGGAGTCCACCGGGATCCACCCGATCGAGAGGTCCTCGTCGAAGTTCTTGTCCGCGGACTGGTAGCCGCGGCCCTGTTTCACCCGCATCTCCACGGACAGGGTCGAGCCCTGGCCGAGGGTGGCGATGTAGGCCTCGGGATCGAGGATCTCGAGGTCCGGATCGGGCGTGATGTGCTTGGCCCGCACCTCGCCCGCCTCGGAGGTCTTGAGGAGCAGCGTCTTGGGGTGCTCGACGTGCATCTTGAGGGGCACCCGCTTCAGGTTCAGGATGAGGTCGGTCGTGTCCTCCATCGCGCCCGGGATGGGCGAGAACTCGTGGAGCACGCCCTCCACGCGGATGGCGGTGATGGCCGCGCCCTCGATCGAAGAGAGGAGCACGCGCCGCAGCGCGTTGCCTACGGTGGTACCAAAGCCCCGCTCGAAGGGCTGCATGCTGAACCGTCCGAAGTTGTCGGACAGGCCATCCTTGTCGACTTCGAGCCGCTTCGGCTTCTGGAAGCCTTTCCAAAGCATCGTGTACTAGTCCTCCGGCGAAATAACGTCCGTGGCGTCCGGTGAGATTACTTGGAGTACAGCTCGACGATGAGCTGCTCCTGGATGGGGAAATTCACGTCGTCGCGCGCGGGCATGGACAGCACGCGGCCCTTCATTCCGGCCGCGTCCAGCTCCAGCCACTTCGGCACGCCCCGGCCCTTCACCGCCTCCACGGAAGCGGTGACCTGCGCGTTCTTGGCCGCGCGGGGGCTGAGGCTCACGACGTTGCCCTCCTCCACCTGGTAGGAGGGGATGTTGACCTTCTGGTCGTCGACCTTGACGTGGCCGTGCCGCACGAGCTGCCGCGCCTGGTCGCGCGAAGCGCCGAAGCCGAGCCGGTAGACGACGTTGTCCAGCCGGCGCTCCAGCTTGCTCAGCAGGATCTCGCCCACGACGCCCTTCTCGGCGGCGGCGCGGTCGAAGGTGAGCCCGAACTGGCCCTCCTGCATGCGGTACAGCCTCTTGACCTTCTGCTTCTCGCGCAGCTGCAGTCCGTAGCCCTGCAGCTTCGTCTTCACGCGGCCACCCTTGCCGTGCTGCCCGGGGGCGTAGTTCCGCTTCTCGATCGCGCACTTCTCGGTGAAGCAGCGGTCACCCTTGAGGAACAGCTTCATGCCCTCGCGGCGGCACAGACGGCAGACCGGACCTGTATACCTGGCCAATGCGATTTCCTCTTTAAACCCGGCGCCGCTTGGGCGGCCGGCAACCGTTGTGCGGGATCGGAGTCACGTCCTTGATGGACTTGATCTCGATGCCCGCGGCCTGCAGGGCGCGGATGGCCGACTCGCGGCCGGAGCCCGGACCCTTGACGCGGATGTCCAGCGAACGCAGGCCCGAGTCCTTGGCCACGGTGGCGGCGGCGGAGGCGGCCTGCTGGGCGGCGAAAGGCGTGCCCTTGCGCGATCCCTTGAACCCGAGCGTGCCCGCGCTCGACCAGGTCACGACGTGGCCTTCCATGTCCGTGATGGTCACGTGCGTGTTGTTGAAGGAGGCGTGGATGTGGGCGACCCCGTGGACGACGTGGCGCTTCTCCTTCTTGGGCTTCTT
>DASTLK010000434.1:0-1702 GCA_035715025.1 Vicinamibacteria bacterium | reverse complement strand
GAACGCGTCCTCGGTGAGCGGCGTCAGGGGATCCGTGAAGTTCTCCACCACCGGCTTGAACAGCACCCAGCGTCCGGCGACCCCGCGGCCGATGTCCTCCCGGCCCGTGACCGTGATCGGCCGCGACTGCAGCACGTGGATTTGCTTGTCGCTCAGGGCCCACTCGACGTCCTGGGGCGCGCCGAAGTGCGCCTCCGCCTGGAGCGACCACTGCGCGATGGTGCGAAGCAGCTCGGGCGTCAGGGTCTCGCGCCGCCGATCGTCGTGAGGGATCTCCTCGAGGCGGGCCTCGCGTCCGGGCAGCACGCGCGCGGCGACCATGAAGCGCTTCTCCGCGATGCGCTGCTCGCGCACGGCGAGCCCGTCACGCGCGAGCACCCAACGGTCCGGGGTCACCCGGCCGTCCACGAGGGCGGCGCCCATGCCCCAGCTCGCCTCGACGACCAGCTCGTCGCGCGCGCCCGTCACCGGGTTGACCGTGAAGGTGACCCCGGACACCTCCGACGGGATCATCTCCTGCACGATCACCGCCATCGCCACCGCCGCCTCGTCGATGCCGTGCGCGGAGCGGTAGGACACCGCCGCGGGTCCCCACAGCGACGCCCAGCACTGCCGGACGCGCTCGAGCAGGGTGGCCGCCTCCACGTAGTAGTACGTGCCGTGCTGGCCGGCGAAACTGGCGCCTCCGAGGTCCTCCGCCAGGGCCGAGCTGCGCACCGCGCAGAGGACGCGGTCGCCGCGGCCGGCGAGGAGACGCTCGTGCGCGCCGCGGATCTGCGCGACGAGCCCGGAGTCCAGCTCGGCCGAGGCCACGCGGCGCCGGACGGCCTGGCACATCTCCTCGCGCTCCTGGGGTGGCAGGCCGCGCAACCGTCGCAGCGCGTCGTCGAGGCCGAGCTGGGCGACCGCGTCCGCGCACGCGTCCGCCGTGATCACGAACCCGGCGGGCACGGGAAAGCCCTGGCCCAGCATCTCACCGAGGTTGGCCGCCTTGCCCCCCACGCGCGCGGCATGGCCGGCGCCGACCTGCTCGAGGCCCAGGACCTGTGCTTTCACGGGGCCTCAGTGGCGCGCGGCGTGGCCGGGGGATGGGGCGGGGCTGATCCGAGAGCTGGCGTCTAGGACGCGACCTCGACGTATTCGGCGATTGCCGACGGCTCCGGAATCGGAAGTCGATCCTCTCGCAGTCCTTGGACGTGCATGGCGATGGCAGTCTGCATTCGCGCCTTGGTCTCCTCCGGAGTCGCACCGGTAGCGATGCACCCAGGCAGGTCCGGAGAATAGGCCGAAAAGTTGTTGGCCGCCTTCTCGACGACGATCAGAAACCGACGCATCAGGGCTCCTTCAGCTTCGCCTGATCAAGGATACTCTTCAGCGTCCCGGGTGCAAGGTCGTCATTTGGGTGCCCGGCGACGGTCACCCGTCCGGCTTTTGTGGGGTGCTTGAACTGCACATGGCTCCCCCGGGTGACGACCTCGAACCAGCCGTCGTCGCGGAGTAGCCGCAAGACTTCGCGCACCTTCATGACGTCGGCGGAGCCTATCGTCGGTGTTGGACATATGTGGTCCAGAGCTGGTTTCTGGATTTGAGAATCCAGGAGACGTTGCATCTCATTCGCCCATCGTCTTCGCGAGCTCGACAAACCAGTTCTGGACCACGACCAGGGGCACGGCGGGTTGTTCCTTGGCCGGCCTGATCACCA
>DASTLK010000433.1:0-8445 GCA_035715025.1 Vicinamibacteria bacterium | reverse complement strand
GGCGGGCGACCGCGTCGAGGCCCGCGGTCTTGTCGTTGCCGAACGAGCCTTCCTCCTTGAGATAGAGGATAAGCCCGAGCCCGGCCGCGTCCGCCACCTCGCGCAGGCCGGCTTCGAGGCCTGCGGCATCGCGCGGATCGCTGCAGGGCAGCGCCATCGCGCAGGGGAAGCGATGCCGTCTCAGCAGGGGCGCCTGGTCGAGCGCGCGGCCGAAGGAGGGGCCGACGCTCGGGATGGCCCAGTGGTCGTCCGGGAACCCGGCCATCCAGCCCAGCATCTCTTCGTATTCGGCGAGGGTCACGTGATACAGGAACGCGTTGCCGCCGTAGAGGAACCGTCGCAGGCCGCCCGCGGCCATGTGGCGCAGGAGCCGGCCGTTGTGCTCGAGGTCGATCGCGCGCCCGCCGTGCGCGCGTCGCGCCAGCGGAGGCACGGCGAACACGCCGCGCAGGTCCTCGGGCCGCAGGGGCGTCGTCTTCATGGCAGCACGCTCACTTTGGCGCGGGCCCGGTGGACCCTCGCGCCACGAAATAGGTGGGGACCATCCCCGGTGTCACGGCGTGGGAGCCCTCGTCGAGGCTGTTGAGCAGGGCCGCGGTCGCCCCGCGGGCCAGGGCGTCCCGGGGCAGGCAGACCGTGGAGAGCGGGGGATCGGCGAGGCTGGCGAAGGCGATGTCGTCGAACCCCACCACGGAGAGGTCGCGCGGGATCGAGAGGCCCTCGGCCCGGCAGGCCTTCACGACGCCCAGCGCCATGAGGTCGTTGGCGGCCATGATCGCGGTGGGCCGGGCCGGCGCGGCCAGGATCTCGCGTCCGGCGCGGAGCCCGCTCTCCAGACGGAAGTCTCCGTCGTAGACGCGAGGGTGGGAGCGGGGGCCGATGTAGCGCGCGACGGCTGCGCGGAAGGCCTGGAGGCGCTGGGCGGCGGAGCTGAGGTTCGGGGGACCACTGACGTACGCGATCTCGCGGTGCCCCAGCTCCGCGAGGTGGTGCACGGCCTCGTCGATCCCGCGGCCGTAGTCCACGGATACCGTGCTCGTGCCCTGGCCGGTCACCTCGAGATCGAGGAAGACGAGGGGCACGCGCCGGCGGGCCAGACCGGCGACCAGCGGCATGTCCACCTCGCTGGCCATGATGATGACGCCGGCCACGTCGCGCTCCAGGAAACGGCGGACCGACTTGGCCAGGCGCTCGTGGTCGTAGTCGGTCTCCGCGAGGATGACCTCGAAGCCGCGCTGGTAGGCGTCGCGCTCGATGGCCTTCACGAGCTCGGGGAAGAAGGGGTTCGCGATGTCGGAGACGAGGAGCCCGATCTGGTTGCTGCGGCCGAGCGCGAGCGAGCGCGCGTGGGCGTTCGGATAGTAGTGCAGCTTCTGGACCGCGCGCAGGACCTTTCGCCGCGTGGCTTCGGACACCGCGCCCGTCTCGTTGATGGTGCGGGAAACGGTGGCGGTGGAAACGCGCGCCAGCCGTGCCACGTCGCCCAGGCGCGTGGGAGACTTGGCCGTCCGCGGCCGCGCGCGTGCCACTCTCGTCCTCGCGCGGAAGGTGGACATGTGAAGAGGAGAGGTTAGGTTCGCCGGCGAGCGGTGTCAACGCAACCAGCCACCCACTCGCGATCGTGGCCGCTGGATGTCTTTGACAACGGCGCCGGGTCGGGCTAGCGTTTCGGGCCACGAGGGCGGAGGTGTAAGCGTTTACAGCGTTTACGCCGGTTCGCCCTCCCAGGTGCGCGGGGGCCATCGTTGTCGACAGGGCGCCATTCCCACCGACGCTACAACCCGCTTCTCGACGAATGGGTGCTCTGCTCTCCCGGCCGGCTGGATCGGCCCTGGCAGGGACAGACGGAAGCCGCGGGCGCGGAAGAGCGGCCTGCCCACGATCCCGACTGCGCGCTCTGCCCGGGCAACCGCCGGGCCGGAAGCGAGCGGAATCCCGACTACACGGGCACGTTCGCCTTCAACAACGACTTCCCGGCCCTGTCGGCCACCGTCGAGGCGGCGCCCGTTTCGCGCGAGCCCCTCCTGCGCAGCCAGCCGGAATCGGGCCTCTGTCGCGTCCTCTGCTTCTCCCCCCGCCACGATCTCACCCTGGCCGGGATGGGCCAGGCGGAGATCCGCGGCGTGGTCGACGCCTGGGCCACAGAAGTGGCGCGCCTGGGCGGGGAGGCGGGGATCGGGCACGTGCAGGTCTTCGAGAACAAGGGCGCGATGATGGGATGCAGCAACCCCCATCCGCACTGCCAGATCTGGGCGACTGCGCACCTGCCCACGGGTGCGCAACGGCGCCTCACCGCCCAGCGGCGGTACCTCCAGGACAACGGGCGCGACCTGCTCGGCGACTACCTCTCGCGCGAGCGCGCCGAGGGCGCTCGCATCGTCTGCGCGAACGACCACTGGGCGGTGCTGGTCCCCTTCTGGGCGGTCTGGCCCTTCGAGACGCTGGTGATTCCCGCGCGCACGGTGGGGCATCTCTCCGGCCTCTTCCCGGACGAGCGCGACGCCCTGGCCGACATCCTCGGGCGGCTCAATCGCCGCTACGACAACCTGTTCGGCGTGTCCTTCCCGTACTCGATGTCCTGGCACGGCCAGCCCACCGACGGCGCGAACCATCCCTACTGGCGCCTGCACGCCTCCTATTTCCCGCCGCTGCTACGGTCGGCCACGGTCCGGAAGTTCGTGGTCGGGTACGAGCTGGCGGCGGAAGCGCAGAGAGACTTCACGCCGGAGGACGCCGCGGCCCGTCTCCGTTCCGTTCCGGACGTGCCCGTACCGGGACGGATCGCCGCCCGCGCCGCCGAGGGACGGTCCGAGCGATGAGATCCCTCGTCCAGCGCGTGCTGACCTCCCCGGCGGCCGGCCTCCTCATGGTGATCCTGCTCCTGGGCACGATCCTGACCCTGTTCGCGGGCGCGCACGTCGACCGGCGGACGGGCCAGGAAGTGAACAACTTCCTCAACTCGAACACCCTCGTGCAGACGGCCACGGACGCGAGCTTCTTCGCGATCATGGCCGTGGGCGCGACCTTCGTGATCATCTCCGGCGGCATCGACCTGTCCGTCGGCTCGGTCTACGCGCTGACGGGCGTGACCATGGCCCTGGTCCTGCGCGCGCTGGGTCCCTCTTCGGGTCTGGCCACCGTCCTCATCGGGCTGGCCATCAGCGTGTCCGTGGGCCTCGTCTGCGGGATCCTGAACGGCCTGATGGTGGTGGGCCTGCCCGTGCACCCCTTCGTCATCACGCTGGGCACCATGTGGATCCTGCGCGGCCTCGCCTTCGTGATCAGCCGTGCGGAGAGCATCCTGGTGCCCGCGTCCCTGACCGCGATGGCCAAGGCGTCCCTGGGGCTCACCGCGTCCCTCTATCCCGTACCGATGCTGATGATGATCGCGGCCGCGATCCTCGGCATGCTGTACCTCGAGCGGACGGTGATGGGCCGCCACATCTTCGCGCTGGGCGGCAACCCGGAGGCCAGCCGCTTCGCGGGCCTGCGCCTGGGCCGCATCCAGATGGGAGTCTTCGTCGTGTCGGGGCTGACGGCGAGCCTGGCCGCGTTCCTGGGCGCGAGCTTCTACGGGTCGGCCTCTTGCGGGGACGCGGCAGGGTACGAGCTGTACGTCATCGCCTCCGCGGTGGTGGGAGGGGCCAGCCTGACCGGCGGGAAGGGAAGCGCGATCAGCGCCATGCTGGGCGCGCTGCTCATCGTCCTGATCCGTCAGTCCATCCGCACTCTGCACCTCGATCAGAATTACGAATGGATCGTGATCGGCTGCGCGATCATCATCGCCGTCGTCCTGGATCAGGGAAGCGCCCGCGTGGCCGCGCGGCGCCTGGTGGCCGCACCAACCGGAGGAACCCGATGACCGAGCCTCGCCGTGCCGCGCCCTGGGCCCTCGCCGCCCTGGCCGCCGTCCTCGCCGCCTGTTCCGGCGCGCCGCCGTCGCCCGCGCCCTCTTCGGGTGAAGCGAGCCCGGCCGCGGCCGGCGCCGCCGGGGGGAAGAGGAAGATCAAGATCGCGCTCATCGCCAAGAGCTCGACCAATCCCGTGTTCCTGGCCGCCCGATCGGGGGCGGAGGCGGCGGCGAAGGAGCTCGGGCCCAAAAGCGGCGTCGAGATCGAGGTCGCATGGCTCACCCCGCCCCAGGAGGACGGCCAGGTCCAGGCCCAGCGCATCGCGCAGGCCGTGAACGAGGGCGCGGACGCGATCGTGATCTCGTGCTCGGACGCGGGCAAGGTCACGGGCGCGATCAACGACGCGGTCGGCCGCGGTCTCTCCGTGATGACCTTCGACAGCGACGCCCCGCAGTCGAAGCGTTTCACCTTCTACGGGGTCGACGACCTCAAGACGGGGCAGGCGACCATGGCGGAGCTGGCCACCCAGATGGGCGGCAAGGGCAAGGTCGCCGTCCTGCAGGGCAACCAGAACGCGCCCAACCTGCAAAAGCGCGTGCAGGGCGTGCGCGAGGAGGCGGCCAAGCACCCCGGCCTCGAGATCGTCGGCGTGTTCCCCAACATCGAGACGCCCCAGGACGCGGCCGCGGAAGTCATCCGCGTCAACAACGCCTATCCCGAGATCCAGGGCTGGGCCATGGTCGGCGGCTGGCCGCTCTTCACGCGCACGCTCCTCGACGAGATCGATCCCAAGCGGATGAAGATCGTCGCCGTGGATGCGCTGCCCGTCGAGCTGCCCTACGTCGAGAAGGGCCTCGCTCCTGTGCTCCTCGCCCAGCCCGTCTACCTGTGGGGTTACGTGGGGGTCTCGACGATCGTGGACAAGCTCGTGCTGAACAAGACCGTGCCGGAGAGGATCCCGATGGAGCTGGTGCGCGTCTCCAAGGACAACCTCGGCCAGTGGGCGCAACAGCTCAAGGCCTGGGGCTTCTCGGACGTGCCGGAGAAGTACCTGCAGATGGGGGCATCGCCGAAGTGACGGCGGAGCCGGGCGGCGGGCCCACGGCGGATCCGCCCATCGTCCAATTCGATCGCATCTCGAAGCGCTTCCCCGGCGTGGTCGCGCTGCGCGAGGTCTCGTTCGCCGTCGCGCGCGGGTCCTGCCACGCCCTCTGCGGCGAGAACGGGGCGGGCAAGAGCACGCTGGGGAAGATCCTGGCCGGCCTCTACGTCCCGGACGAGGGCCGGATCCTGCTCGACGGCGCGCCCGTGCGCTTTGCCAGCCCGCGCGACGCGCGGGCCGCGGGCATCGCGATCGTGCATCAGGAGCCGACGTTCTGCCGCAACCTCTCCGTGGCGGAGAACCTGTGCCTGGCCGCCCTGCCCCGCCACGGTCCGATCGTCGATCGCGTGGCCCTTCGCGCTCGTGCGCGCGCCATCCTCGATTCGGTGGGGCTCTCGCTCGACGTGGACCGGCCCGTCGAGCACCTCACGCCGGGCCAGCGTCAGCTCCTGCAGATCGCGGCCGCCGCGGGCTCGGGCGCCCGCGTCATCCTCTTCGACGAGCCCACCAGCAGCCTCGGGGAGCAGGAGGCGGCCCAGCTCTTCGCGCTCATGGCGCGCGTGCGCGCGCAAGGGGCGACCTGCCTGTACGTCTCGCATCGTCTGCGCGAGATCTTCCAGCTCTGCGATGCCGTGACCGTGCTGCGCGACGGGACCCACGTCGAGACGCGCCCGCGCGCCGGCCTCGACGAGCGCGGGCTGGTGCAGATGATGATCGGCCGCAACCTGGAGGCCGTCACCCCCGCGCACCTCCTGAAGGCGCCCGGGCCCGAGCGTCTCAAGGCGGAGCGGCTCACGAGCCCCGGCCGCTTCGAAGGCGTCGACCTCTCCGTGCGCGCGGGCGAAGTGGTCGGGCTGGCCGGCCTCGTGGGCGCGGGCCGCTCCGAGGTCGCGCAAGCGCTCTTCGGACTCGACCGTGCCGCGACGGGCACGATCGTCGTCGACGGCGAGGCCGTGGCGGTGAAGGATCCGACGGCGGCCCTTCGTCTCGGCCTGGGTCTCGTGCCCGAGGATCGGCAGCGACAAGGCCTGGTGTTGATGCTGGGCGGACGGGCCAACACGACGCTGCCGATCCTGGACCGCCTGGCGCGTCTCTTGTGGGTCCGGCGCCGCGAGGAGGAAGCGCTGGTCGAGGACCAGTTCGCGCGGCTGCGCGTCCGCATTCCGCAGATCGACTTCCCGGTGGCGGGCCTCTCCGGCGGAAACCAGCAGAAGATCGTTCTCGCGCGCTGGCTGGCCGCGCGCTGCCGGATCCTCATCCTCGACGAGCCCACGCGGGGAGTCGACGTCGGTGCCAAGGCCGAGATCCACGCCCTCATCGACGGCCTGGCCGCGGACGGCAGCGCGGTGCTCCTGATCTCGAGCGAGATGCCGGAGCTGCTCGCGCTCTCCACGCGCATCGTGGTCCTGCGCAACGGGCGCGTGGTGGGGGAGCTCGCGCGCGCGGAGGCGAGCGAAGAGGCGGTCGCCCACCTCATGACCGGGGTCGAGGTGGCCCCCGCGAACACGGAGATCGCGCCGGACGCGGTGGAGGCCCGCGCATGAAGCCGCCGGTGGACGGCCGCCTGTCACGGGAGATCGCGGGCCGCGACGGCCTGGCCGCGGAGACGCGCGCCGTCCGCTCCTTCGCGGAGAGGTTCGGAGGCGAGCCCACGCTGGTGGTCCATGCGCCCGGACGCGTCAACCTGCTGGGGGAGCACACCGATTACAACGAAGGCTTCGTGCTGCCGATGGCCCTCCACCTCGGGGCCTGGATCGCCCTGCGTCCGAGGGCGGACGACCGCGTCGTGCTCCGCTCGCTGGATTTCGGCGAGGAGCAGGCGTTCGAGCTGAGCCGCCTCCATCGTGGCCAGGGCTGGATCGAGTACGTGAAGGGCACCGCCTGGGCGCTGCAGGAGGCGGGCGCTTCGCTGCGCGGTTGGGACGGCGTGGTGACGGGCGAAGTCCCCATCGGAGCCGGCCTGGCCTCCTCGGCCGCGCTCGAGGTCGCGGCCGCGCGGGCCTTCGCCGCCGCCGCCGACCTGCCCTGGCAGCCGGTGACGGCCGCCCGGCTGGCCCAGCGGGCCGAGAACGAATGGGTCGGCGTGCAGTGCGGGATCATGGACCAGCTCGTGATCGCGGCCGGGCGCGAGGGCCACGCGCTGCTCATCGACTGCCGGCACCTCACCACGCGCCCCATCCCGCTCCCGCCGGCGACGGTGGTGGCCGTGCTCGACACCTCGACACGGCGCGACCTCGTGGACTCCACCTACAACGCGCGGCGCGCGCGCTGCGAGGAGGCGACGCGCCGCTGCGGCGTGCGCAGCCTGCGCGACCTGGGCCTGTCCGAGCTGGAACAGCGGGCGGGCGCGCTCACCGACGAGCAGCTCCGTCTCGCCCGCCACGTGGTCACGGAGAACGCGCGCACCCTCGCGGCCGCGGAGGCCATGACGGCCGGAGACGCGGCGGCCATGGGCGCCCTCATGGACGCGAGCCACCGCAGCCTGCGCGACGACTTCGGCGTTTCCAGCCCCGCCCTGGACGCGATCGTGGCCGCGGCCCAGCAGGCGCCGGGATGTTTCGGCGCGCGCATGACCGGCGCGGGCCTCGCCGGATGCGCGGTGGCGCTGGTCGAAGAGAGCGCCTCCGCGGCGTTCGCGGCGGAGACGGAGCAGGCCTACGGCGCCCGCAGCGGACTGCCGGCGACGGTGCACCTGTCGAGTCCTTGCGGGGGAGCGGACGTCAAGGCGGTGGGGTAAAGAGATCGATCGGCCTGACTAGCGAATGGCGTGGCACCCGGCGCGCCGCGACCGTGAGCCGAGAACTCGGTCGCGGCGGCGGAGAATCGGCGCATCCGGGAATTCAGGCCGGAACGCTGCTGGTGCTCGGCAGCGTCAGATAGTCGGCGCGGCCGCCCACGACGGGCGGTCATCAGGAGTCGCCCTCGATGCCCCTGGTGCGAGCAAAGACCAGCTCGGCCTCGTATTGATTGTGGCGCCGGCAGCGCAGCGAGATGTTCTCGGTGGTCGTCGGACCTCCCAGCGCGTAGGGCCGGACGTGATGGAACTCCAGGAACGCGCGCTCGGTGCATCGGCGCCCATCCTTGCTCACGAAGGCGCATTGGCCTCCATCGCTGCGCCAGGCCGATCGTTTGATGTGGCTCGGCGTGTGACGCGAGGTGAGTCGGCCACTGGAGACCTGGCTATCCGCCCCGGGGCGGATGGCGCGAGGTGCGCGCGGCTTCGTCGCCGCGCCCAGCTTCTCCTTTTCGACTCGTTCTAGAAGGAGGGCGATCGCGCGGTCGAAAATCGCGCCCGGATCACCATCCGGGATTTCGCGACGGAGAAGTGCCTGAACGCGCCGCAACTTGTCGTGGCTCTCCTTGCCGATCGTGAACTGAACCCGGTAACGCTCGGGCGACGTCGTCTCGACGATCGTGCGGCGCGTGGCCGGTCGCGCGGCCGGAGCGCTCATCGGAGGCGCCGATTCTGGAGGCATGACGGTGGTCGGCTCC
>DASTLK010000432.1:0-6936 GCA_035715025.1 Vicinamibacteria bacterium | reverse complement strand
GGGCGTCGCCATAGCGCTCCTCGAGGCGGCGCAGCGCGGCCGCTACGTCCGCGACCTTCGAGTTGATCTCCCCCGTGATGAAGTACTTGGAGCGCAGCGGAGCGAGCAGCTCGCTCATCTTCCGGCCCTCCAGCCCGAGGAGCTCCAGCACGAGCAGGGCCGGGATCATGCCGTTGTCCGCGAACCAGTTGTCCCGGAAGTAGAAGTGGCCCGACACCTCGCCCCCGAAGGCCGCGTTCTCGTCCCGCATGCGCTTCTTGATGAACGCGTGCCCGACCCGGTTCATGAGGGCGACGCCGCCCGCGGCCTGCACGCGGTCACGCACCGCGCGCGAGGCGCGCACGTCGTAGACGATCTTGGCCCCGGGAAACCTCTTGACGAAGGACTCGCCGAGGAGGGCGGTGACGAAGTCGCCGGGCACGAACTGGCCGGTATCGTCGATGAAGAAGCAGCGGTCGGCGTCCCCGTCCCAGGCCATCCCCAGCTGCGCCTTCTCCGCCACCACGCGCTCCATGATCTCGCGGCGATTGGCCTCCTCGAGCGGGTCCGGCGGGTGGTTGGGGAAGGTGCCGTCCAGGTCGAAATACATCTTGACGAGCTCGAGGGGCAGGCGCTTGAAGATCGCGCTGGCCCCGATGGCGCCCATGCCGTTACCGGGGTCGAGCACCACCTTGATGCGGGGCACCTTCGCGACGTCGATGAACGCGAGGCAGTGGTCCGCGTATTCGTCGCTGATGGTGCGGGCGATGACCTTGCCTTCCCTCGTCCCCTTGTCCGCGAAGCGACCGGCCATGATCGCTTCCCTGATCTCCTTGATGCCGGCGTCGCCGCTGAGGGCGAGCGCGCCGCGGCGGACCATCTTGATGCCGTTGTACTCCTTCGGATTGTGCGAGGCGGTGATGATGGCGCCTCCGTCGAGGTCCTGGGAGGCGACGTAGAAGTACATCATGTCCGTCCCCACCACGCCGATGTCGGTGATCTCGGCCCCCTCGCTGCGCGCGCCGTCGATGAAGCCGCCCGCGATCTCGGGGGAGGAGAGCCGCACGTCACGCCCCACCGCGATCCGCTTGGGAGCGCCGCCGAGGTAGTCGATGAAGGCCCGGCCCACGCGGCGCGCGACCTCGCCGTTGATCTGGCCCGGATAGATGGCGCGGATGTCGTAGGCCTTGAAGATGCCGGGATCCACGTTGGTGCCCATGCCCTGGATTCTACGTCGCGCCCCGCGGGCGTGCGTGGAGGCGGGTCAGCGCGTGCGCGAGTGGTCGCTGATCACGGTGCCCTCGCCCAGGACCGCGCCAGGGGAGAGGCAGGCGTGCCGGCCGACATGGACGCGCGCGCCGAGGAGCGCGCCGTCGACGCGGCAGGACTCCGCGAGCGTGCTGCCCTCCCACACGACGGAGTCGCGCACCCAGGCGCCCGTGGCCACGGTGACGCCCGCCGTCAGCACGGCGTCCGGTCCGACGTGCGCGCCCGCGTCGATCCGGCATCCGGGTCCCACGTAGAAGTGGCCCTCCAGCTCGGCGCCCGCGTCGATGCGCGCGGAGGGGTGGGCCCAGCCTCCGTTGCGCGGCTCGCCCTCGAGCTGGACGGGGAAGCGCGCCTGCAGGATGTCGCGATGCGCCTGCAGGTACTTCTCCGGCGTGCCGATGTCGATCCAGTACCCGCGATGGACCCAGGCCCGGACGAGGTCGCCGCGCCGGAGGAGAGCGGGGAAGAACGCGCGCTCGATCGAGTGGTTCTGGCCGGGGGGCATGAGGGCGAGGGTCGACGTGTCGAGGACGTAGATGCCCGCGTTGATGGTGTCGGTCGTGATCTGGCTCGGATCGCTCGGCTTTTCGACGAAGCTCTTCACGCGGCCGCTCGCATCCGTCTCCACCAGGCCGTAGGCCGCCGGGTTGGGCACGGGGGTCAGCACGAGCGTCGCCTTGGCGCCGCTCTCCAGGTGCGCGCGCACCACCGCCGGCAGGTCCACGTCCGTGAGCACGTCGCCGTTGAACACCACCGTGGTCTCGTCGAGATGGGGCTCGGCGTTCTTGACCGCGCCGCCCGTGCCCAGCGGCGTCTCCTCCACGGCGTAGTGGATCCGGCGCCCGAGGGCGGTCCCGTCGCCGAACACGGCCTGGATGCGCTCCGGCTGATAGGCGACGGAGAACACGATCTCCGAGATGGAGGCGCGGGCCAGGAGGTCCAGCTGGTGACGGAGGAACGGACGGTCCACCACCGGGACCACCGGCTTGGGAACGCTGAGGGTGAGGGGGCGAAGCCGGGTGCCTTCTCCTCCGGCCAGGATCACTGCCTTCATAGGTTCGCGCGGGCAGGCCACGCGCGCCGCGGATCATAGCACCGCGGTGGACACCGAAAGACGCAATCGACTATAGTCGGTCGTTTGTTCGTGTCGCTGCGGACTTCCGGGAGGGCGATGTGAGCGACCTGGCCAGGCGCCTGGAAGACAAGCTTCGGACGGGAGAGGCGCACCTGGGAATCGTCGGTCTCGGGTACGTCGGGCTTCCCCTCTCCGTCGAGTTCGCCACCGGCGGACTGCGCGTCACCGGCTTCGACCTGTCCGCCGAGAAGGTCGCCGCCGTCAATCGCGGCGAGTCCTACATCAAGGACGTTCCCGCCGCGCGCCTGAAGCCGCTCGTGGAGTCCAAGCGGCTCGACGCCACCTGCGATTTCGATCGGCTGGGCGATTGCGACGCGGTGATCATCTGCGTGCCCACGCCGCTCGGCAAGACGAAAGACCCCGACCTCACGATGGTGGTGGACGCGGCCAAGGCCATCGGGGAGCGGCTCAAGCCCGGCCAACTCGTGGTCCTGGAGAGCACGACCTATCCGGGCACGACGGAAGAGCTGATCCTCCCCATCATGACGGCGAGGGGACTCAAGGTCGGCGAGTCGTTCTTCCTGGCCTTCTCGCCCGAGCGCGTGGACCCCGGCAACGCCCGCTACAACACGCGCAACACGCCCAAGATCATCGGCGGGATGACCGAGACCTGCACGCGCGTGGCCAAGGCCCTCTACGCGCGCGCCATCGACAACGTGATTCCCGTCTCCTCCACCCAGACCGCGGAGATGGTCAAGCTCCTGGAGAACACCTTCCGCAGCGTGAACATCGGCCTCGTCAACGAGGTCGCCCTCATGTGCGACCGCCTGGGCGTGGACGTGTGGGAGGTGATCGAGGCCGCGGCCAGCAAGCCCTTCGGGTTCATGCCGTTCTATCCGGGGCCCGGCCTGGGCGGGCACTGCATCCCCATCGATCCCCTCTACCTCTCCTGGAAGCTCAAGACGCTGAACTACCGCGCGCGGTTCATCGAGCTGGCGGGTGAGATCAACTCGAACATGCCCGACTACGTGTGCGAGGTCGTGGCCGACGCCCTCAACGAACGCGAGAAGAGCGTGAAGGGGTCGAGCGTGCTCGTGCTGGGGGTGACCTACAAGCGCGACATCGAGGACGTGCGCGAGTCGCCGGCCCTCGACATCATCAAGATCCTGGAGGGGAAGGGCGCGCGCGTCGGCTACAATGATCCGTACGTCCCCGAGCTGCATCTGAACGACACGCTCATGCGCTCGCAGGACCTGATCCCGTCCGTAAGCGCCGCCGATATCGTGGTGATCGTGACCGACCACAGCTCCTTTCCGTACCGGGACATCGTCGAGGCGGCGGCCGTCGTCGTGGACACGCGGAATGCCACCAAGGGCATCCGCTCCCCGAAGATCGTCAAGATCTGAGGCCCACGGGGTGAATCTCCCCAACGCCCTCACCGTCCTCCGCATCTTCCTCGTCCCCGTGCTCGTGGTCGTGCTCCTGACCCGCGCCCGCACGGACGAAGGCTTGATGCTGGGGATGGGGATCTTCGGCCTGGCCGTGCTGACCGACTATCTGGACGGCTACTTCGCGCGGCGGCGCAACCAGGTCACCAAGCTGGGGATCCTTCTCGACCCCATCGCGGACAAGCTCCTCACCGCGGCGGCGTTCCTCTCCCTGGTCGAGATGGACGCGGTGCCGGCGTGGATGGTGATGATCATCCTCGGGCGCGAGCTCGCCGTCACCGGGCTGCGCAACGTGGCCGCGGGATGGGGCCATCTCATTCCCGCTTCCGGCCTCGGCAAGGGCAAGATGGTGGCGCAGGTCGTCGCCATCTTCCTGCTGCTGCTCGCGCGCCATCCACGCTTCGCGCTGCTGCATGCGCCGGCGCTGGCCACGTTGTGGCTGGTGGTCGTCCTCGCCCTCGTCTCCGGGGTCGACTACTTCTGGCGCTTCTACCGGGAGGTGTATCGGACGGCGCCCCGGCCGGAGGCGCCCCCCGAACCGGCTCCGCCCCTCGCCAGGAATGTGCCCGAGTAGGGGAGCCCGGACACGTTCCTGCAGCGCGCGCCGCCGCACAGGCGATAGATCTCGTCGCACAGACTCCCGTCCGGCTTGAACGTGCGCGCCGCGAGGACGCCCTCGAGGCCGGCGAAGAGCGCGGGATCCGGCCGCCGGCTCTTGCCCTGCGGCGGCTCGATGACGACGAGGGTGGGGCGCGCCTGCGCCCATTCCACGAGCAGGGGCAAGGCGCCGTCGGGCTGATCGAAGTTGAGGTCCTCCACCCGCACTTCCGGCTTGTCGGCGAACTCGAGGTCCAGCGCGCGCGCCGTCGTGCGGACGGTGCGGGCATGCGTCACCACCGTGATGCCCTCCGGATGGAGCGCCTTCTCCGCGCGCACGAAGTCGAGGGTGTCGCGGACCCCGTAGCCCGAGGGCCAGCCCGTGACGTACTGGAACCGGTCGATCTCGACGAGGTTCGCGCGCGAGGGATCCATGAGCAGGTCCCAGTCCGCTCGCGCGGCGGGCAGCAGCGCGACCACGAGGCCCGCTGTCGTCATGGCCCGTGCCCGGCCGGGGCTCCGGCCCTCGACCGCCGTCGCGATCTGGTCCGCGCCCCAGGCGGCGAGGGCCACGAAGGGCGCGGTCAGGAACACGAGGTAACGCGGGAACCAGATGTCACCCACGCCGGCGAAGGCGAAGATGGGCACGGCGATGAGGAGGGCCGCGAACGCGACCTTTCGCGCGCGCAGGAATGCCGCGCGCAGGAGCGCGAAGACGGCCAGCGCGATGAGGACGGGCGTCCAGTAGGTCCAGAGCCACGACGCGCACAGGGGGAGATTCTCCGCCAGTCGCTGGAGGAGGCTCGCGTCGCTCTTGGACACCGCCACGCGGACGGTGGCGGTGACCTGGAAGTAGCGCAGGAGGGGATAGACGGTGAGGGCGCCGGCCACGCCGTAGGTCGCGATGAGCGGCAGCGGATGCCGGAGCCGTCGCGGCGCGATGAGGAGGACGGCGGCCGCGGGGGAGAAGAAGAGGAGGATGCCGAGCGCCTTCGCGAACACGGCGAGGGCGAGGACAAGGCCGAGGGCGACGCCGTCGCGTGCGCGCCAGCGCTGCGCCAGACGCAGGCAGAGGACGGCCACCAGGGGGGCGAAGGTGCCCAGCGCGGGGTCGGTCAGGGCCAGGCGGTCGTAGACCAGGGCGTAGGGACACACGACGTAGAAGAGGCCGGACAGCCAGCCCGCGCGCGGTCCGCCGAGCGCCCGTCCGAGCAGGATCGCGCCCGCCAGCGTCCCCGCTCCGAACAGGACGGTCAGCCCCCGGCTCGCCCAGAGGTAGTGATCGCGGGCCCACGGGAAGAGGAGAGCGTTCGCGAAGATCGGCAGGCCCTTGCCGTACTGCCAGGGCTTCTCGATCTTCTGCCCCTGCGAGATCCAGATGGCCCAGCGGATGTGGCCCGTCTCGTCGAAGAAGATGGGCAGCACGGTGAGGGCGGCGAGGCGGCTGGCGAAGTAGGCGATCAGGAGGCCGGCGATCCAGAGAGTCGTCGGGGAGAGCCGCCGGGACCCGATCACCGCGGGAGGGTAGCACGCGGCACGTTAGAATCCGTTCCTTCGCCGATGGCCCTCCCCGCGCGCGCACGCGCCGTCTCCGCCCTCCTCGTCGCCGTGATCGCGGCGGTGATGCTGTCGACCGTCCTCGACTACGGCATGACCGGGGACGAGGGAGTGCAGCACCGGTACGCGCGGCGCGTGCTCCACTGGTACGCCACTCTGGGCGCCGACCGATCCGCCGTGGCCGAGGAGGACATCTCGATGTACGGGGCGCTGTTCGAGGGCCTGGCCGAAGCAGCGGCCAGCGTCTCCCCGCTCGATCCCTACGAGACGCGTCACGTCGTGAACGTCCTCTTCGCCCTCGCGGCCTTCGTCGCCGTCCTGCGCATGGGGAGGCACCTGGGCGGGCCGCTGGGAGGCGTGCTCGCGGTGCTCCTGCTGGCGCTCACGCCGCCCTTCTACGGCCACGCGTTCAACAACCCCAAGGACATTCCGTTCGCGGCGACCTTCGCGGTCGCCGTCTGCGTCATCCTGTCCGTCAGCGACCGCAGCCCCCGACTGCGGCGGCGTGACGTCCTGGCCGCCGCGACGGCCATTGGTGTAGCGGCCGGCGTGCGCGTGGCCGGCATCGTGCTGTTCGGATTCGCGCTGCTGCTCTGGGCGGCGGTGGCCCTGGTCCGATCGCGGGCCGGCGCCGAGACGGAGGCCGTCCCTCCGCGCGACCTGCGCCGCCTGGCCCTGGCCTGGCTCGTGGTCGTCGTCATCGGATGGACGGTCATGGTCGCCTTGTGGCCGTG
Organism: Vicinamibacteria bacterium; assembly: GCA_035715025.1. GTDB lineage: Bacteria > Acidobacteriota > Vicinamibacteria > Fen-336 > Fen-336 > AA29. The sequence continues at coordinate 277 of DASTLK010000432.1, read as the reverse complement.
GGCGCAGGTCGCCCCCTTCCGTAATCCGCTGCGGGCGCTGGGTGCGTTCTCGCGCTTCTGGGAGACCATGGTGGTTTTCTACGACGGCCAGTACGTGCCCAACGGCATGGTCTCGCGCTTCTACATCCCGAGATGGTTCGCCCTCACTATCCCCGAGACCTACCTGGTCGCAGGCCTCCTCGGTGTGTGGCGGCTGGGGCGCATCCTCCGGCCGCCCACGTGGTCGCTGGAGACGCGGGTCAAGCTCGTCCAGGCCGGCTGGCTCGTCCTCGTCGCG
>DASTLK010000431.1:0-14812 GCA_035715025.1 Vicinamibacteria bacterium | reverse complement strand
TCACGACCAAGCCGCAGGGATCGGGGATCGGCCTCGTCCTCAGCCGCCAGATTGCGGAGGCCCACGGCGGCTCGCTCGTCCTGGAGAACCGGCGGCCCGGCCCCGGCTGCCGGGCGCGGCTGCGCCTTCCCACAGGGGAGCACTAGAGAGCGATCGGCTGGATCGGCCTCTACATCACGAGCCTCTTCAGAACTTGAATCTGGCCGGCGTGATAGACGTCGTGGAAGGCAATCCCGCGCAGCAGCGCCGCCGGCGTGTTGCGACGGCCTGCCGAGGCGCGGTGCAGCCGGCGCGGGTCGAGAGCGCGCGCGACCTCCATCAAGGCGCGGTGCTCGGCCACGAGCAGCGCGACGTCCTGCTTCCAGGCAGGCGCGGACGGCTCGTCGGGGCGCGAGAACCAGTTGCTGCCCGTCAGCACGAAGGAGCCGCGCTTGTCTCCGGCGAGGCGGCGGCGCACCGCGTATTTCCAGTACGCGGCGTGGACGACGAGCTCCCAGATGCTGTGGCGGCCGCGCGCGGGCCGGCGACAGGCCACGGCCGGATGCAGCCCGCGGATCGCCCCGCGCAGGTTGGGGCCATGCCAGGCCTTGCGCTCGAAGGCCTCCTCCATCGCCGCCAGATACGTGTCCAGCTCCGTGCGTGCCGCCATCCCCGGACCTCCCCTCACTTCGCGCGCGCGACGTAGACGCCGTCCCACTCCGCGGGCGGTGGGTTCGCGGCCAGGGCACGCGCGCGCTCGGCCAGCACGTGGCTCGGCGGGTCCGCCGGCTGCGCCTCCAGGATGGCGAGCGCGCCCGTGAAGTCGCGGGCCCAGTAGCGCTCGAGCGCGCGCTCGTAGGCCCGCTCGCGGCCGCGGTCGGCGGAGGCCTCCTCTCGGCCCAGCAGCTCGTACACGCGCACGCCCCGCGTGCGGCCCTTGACCGCCACCACGTCGACCAGCCGGAACGCGAAGGCCTCCTTCGCGTCCTCGCGCACCGCTTCGCTGACGAGGATGGTGGTCCCGTACTGCTTGTTGAGCCCTTCGAGGCGCGCGGCCAGGTTCACCCCGTCGCCCAGGGCGGTGAAGCTCATGCGGTCGGGCGCGCCGAAGTGGCCGACCATCACGCGGTCGCGGTGAATGCCGAACCGGGTGTGCAGGGGCGGCCGGCCTTCCCATTCCGGCGAGGCGTACAGGCGCTGCTCCGCCTCCCGGCAGGCCAGGGCGGCCTCGCAGGCGCGCTGGGCGTGGTCCGGGCACGGGGTGGGCGTGTTCCAGACGGCCATGATGGCGTCGCCGATGTACTTGTCGATCGTGCCGTGGGTGGAATGGATGGCGGCGGTCATGACCTGGAGGTACTGGCCGAGCACGCGCGCCAGCTCGTTCGGCGAAAGCTGCTCGCTCAGGCTGGTGAAGTCCTTGATGTCGGTGAACAGGAGGGTGACGTCGAGGATCTCGCCGCCCAGCACCGGCTCTCTCCCCGTGCGGTAGAGGAGGCGGACGAGGTCGATGGGCACGTAGCGGCCCATCGCACGCATGGCCGTCTTGGCCAGCTCGAGGCGCGCGAGCACCGCCTGCAGGTCCGCGAAGGGGGAGCGCGCCTCCGCGGGCGCGAAGTCGAAGTTCTGGATGCGGGCCGTCGTCTCCACCACCTGGCCCAGGCCGCGCCGCACCGCGCGCAGGGTGAGCGCGCCCGCGCCGAGGATGGCGGCGATGACGGCCAGGGACAGGCCGAGCAGCCGCCGTCGCATCCGAGACAGATCGCGGAGATAGAAATCCTCGGGGGCCACGACGCCGACCCGCCAGCCTTGCGTCTGCGGAAGGGCGAGGAAGGTGAGGAGATAGCGCTTTCCGGCGATGGTCGCCTCCCCGGACGCCGTGCGCCTCTCCTCGCTGACTTCGCGCAGGCCGGAATGGCGCAGCGCCGCCCCGATTTCCTGCGGTAACGAGTCCGGGACCACCCTCACGCTGTCGTCGGACTGCTCCTCGAGACGGTCGGCGGGCCCGACACGCGTGATGAGGCGTCCCTGCTCGTCGGCGAGGAAGATGCGGTGCGGATCGTCGGCGGCGTCGGTGACTCGCAAGCGTGACACCTCGTCGAGCTGCTCGGTGAGCAGGCCCGCCCGGGCGACGCCGATGAACTCTCCCCGCGCATCCTCGAGCGCCTTCATGACCGTGACCACGGCGCGGCGGTGGGCGGGGTCCTTCTCGAGATCGGACCAGTGCAGGTCGCTCCACACCTCTTCGCCGTAGAGCCGCCGCGACGCGGGCGTAGTGAAGGTCAGCTCCTCCGTCGGGTCCGCGCCCGGAGGCGGCAGGACCCGCAGCGGCGTATCGAGGAGACCCGCGCCCGGCAGGCGGTCGCGCACGGCGACGCGCCAGCGCAGGCCCTCGGGAGAGACCTTCCGGGTGACCAGGCGGCCACCTTCGGCGTCCCCGTCGAGCACGCGATACACGGAGAGCTGCTCGCGCCCCGCCGGTTCCCGCACCAGCGCACCGTCGGCGTCGAACCCGGCGCGACGGGCGCGCGTGAGCGTCAGCTCCTCGAGGTTCGGCGTATTGAGCACGCGCGAATAGAGGGCGGCTTCCAGCGAGCGCGGGTTGGCGGGGTCGACCGCGCCCGACCGGATCTCGCGCTCGAGCGCCTGCAGCGCCTCCTGCGCCGGCGCGAGGTGCGCGGTCACCCTGTCCTCGATGCGGCGGCCGGCAGCGGTGCGGAGGCTGTCCGCGGCCTGGATGATCGATCGCCGCGACCCGTCGAGCAGGACGGTGAAGAGCACGGCCAGCAGCAGCGCCAGCCCGATCATCATCAGGGCGAAGACCTGGCCGAGCGTCAGGCGCCGGAGAGCCATCGACGTGGCGGACTCTAAGCCGCGTGTTCGCAGCGGGTCAAGCCGAGTGGCCTCCCATTTGCACTACACGGCGGGCGCCACATGAGCCACAGGTCGGTCGATTGCCGAAAGTACTCAACCACCGCGTTTTGTGCGAATGGCGGACGACGGGCGCGTGGCATTGGAGACACGGCGGCGTGGTGGGGGCACCACTGAGTAAGGAGAGCTGATGAGCGTTCACGTGAGACCGGCGTCGCTGCAGGATGGTGTGGCCGTGCTCGAGCTCCTCGAGCAGGTGGGCTATTACCCGGAACCGATCTCGTTCGCCAAGACGTATCGCAAGACGCTGACCGACCCGCACTTCCTCGTGCGCGTCGCGCTGGCGGAGGACGGAAAGATCGTAGGCATGGCCAGCCTCTCGCTGCGCTGGCAGCTCGGCCTCGGCGGCCTGCTGGCTTGCCTCGACGAGCTGGCCGTCGCGCCCGGCTTCAAGGGCGCGGAGCGCGGGCTGCTGCAGGCGACGGTGGGCAAGGCGCGCTCGCTCGGCGCCCGCCGGGTCGTGACCAAGGCGAACGAAGGCACGCCGCCCCCACGCGCGGCCCAGCTCCGCGCGGCCGCGGCGGCCGCGCAAGCCGCCGACGCGAGTCACGCGGCCTAGGCTCGTCTTCAATCTCAGGGGGGGAACTGACTCCCCACCATGTTCGGAGTCAGCTCCCCCCCTGAAACCCCCCGTCGCTCACCGCCGCTGCGCGGCGCTGAGCTCGCTGGTCGGTTGTTCCTCGGGAACGGGCGGTGAGGTGGCGAAGCGCCGCCAGACCGCGTAGACGGGAAACCCCGCGGCCGCGATGAGCAGGCCCCACAGGGGCGAGTAGTTGGGCACGGGCCGGCCGATCTCCTGCGCGACGATCGCGATCAGCCCGGCCGCGGTCCCGAGGATGAAGACGAGCGGAGTCCACGGATAGCCGGGAGTGCGGAACGGCCGCGGCGCCTCCGGCCACCTCCGCCGCAACACGATGACCGCGCCCACCGCGAACAGCAGCGCGCCCCACTCCACCACGATGAAGTACGTGGTCAGACGGTCGAAGTCCCGCAGGAGGCCGACGAGCAGGACGGCCCCCAGGGCATGGACGATGAGCGCGATGTGCGGCGTCGCCCACCGGGGGTGCACGCGCCCGAGGACGGAGAAGGTCAGGCCGTCGCGGGCCAGGGCGTAGGCGACGCGCGGCTTGGCCAGGATGTTGCCGTTGAGGGCGCCGAACACGCTGCAGAGGATCGCGCCCGCGATCAAGCTGCCGCCCATGGGGCCGAGGCGGTCCGACATGATCCGCTGCGGCACGCCGACCGTCGCCGCCATCGCTTCCACGGGCAGCGCGTAGAAGTAGCCGACGTTGGCGCCCACATAGAGGAAGACGATGGCGAGCATGCCCGCGATGATGATGCGGCGCATGAGCTGCTCGGGCGCGCGCACTTCGCCCGCGATCATGCTCACCGCGATCCATCCGTCGTAGGCCCAGATCACGGAGGCGGCGCCCATGCCGAGGTTCCGGGGCCCTCCCGCGGAAGGGTGGAGATGCGCGAAGCTGCCCGCGGCGGCCGTGAACGAGACCACCATGAGGACGAGAAGGGCCGCGATCTTGACCACGGTGAAGAACGTCTGGACGGCCGACCCCGGCCGTGCGCCGAGCAGGTTGACGCCGGAAAGCAGCAAGATGGTGGCGGCCGCGATGGCGGGCACCGCCCAGGCCGGGGCGCCGACGCCCGCCTTTCCGCCCATGCTCAAGAGCAGCTCCCCGAAGAAGGTGGCCAGGGCGCCGATCGCGGCCGGGGTCGTGACCAGGAGGTACAGCCATCCGAAGGTGAAGGCCGCGGGGTCTCCATAGGCCGCGCGGAGGAACACGTAGGCGCCTCCCGTCCGCGGCAGCATGCAGCTCAGCTCGGCCAGGGCGAGCGCGCCACAGAGGCTGACGACGCCGAACCCGATCCAGAGGGCGAGGATGGAGACGGGATCGCCGACGTCGTTGGCCAGGGTGAAGGGCTTCCGGAAGACGCCGCTGCCGATCGTGATGCCCACGATCAGCGCGAAGCCTCCCCAGAAGCCGATGACGCGCTCGAGATCGCTGGCCGGCGGCGCCTGGTTCGTCGAGTCCTCTGATTTCGTGAGTGGAGCCGTTGGCAGCCCGTGCGGACGCTATAGAATACGCGACCATGGCACTCTTATTTCAGACGAGCTCCCGCGCCGTGCATGTCCTGCTGTTCGCCGCCCTCGGCGCCAGCGCCGCCACATCCATGGATGCCGTTGCTTCCCCCGCGGCGCCCAAGCCCGTGGCCGCCACCGCCGAGAGCCCGGGCGGGAAGCTCTACGCGCTGGCCTGCGCGACCTGCCACATGCCCGACGGCAGCGGCGTCCCCGGCCTGCAGCCCGCGCTCATGGGGAGCAAGGTCGTGGCCGGCCCGCCGGCGACGGTGATCAAGGTCCTTCTGCTCGGCCCCGAGAAGGCGCTGCCCGCGCACAAGGCGACGAGCGGGAACCAGATGCCCCAGTTCGATTCCCTTTCCGACGAGGACATCGCGTCCATCGCGACCTACGTGCGCAAGACCTTCGGCAAGGGCGCGAGCGCGGTCACGCCCGCGCAGGTCAAGGCCCAGCGCCCGAAGTGAGACGCGCGGGCGCCGCCACTGGCCTGGCGCTCGCTCTCCTGCTCGTGCCCGGGGTGGCCGCCGTGGCCGCCCCTCCGGCGGGGGGACGCGTCGAGCTCGTCGCCGGTGACGGCCTCCTCGAGCCGTTCGGCGTCGCGTTCGACCGCGAAGGCCGCACGTACGTCGTCGAGATGGGCGGAAACCGCGTCACCGTCCTCGACGGACGCGGGGGGCGCCGGATCCTCGCCGACGACTTCAAGGACCCGCACTATCTCCTGGTGGGGCCGGAGGGCGCGCTCTTCGTCACCGACACCGGGAACTACCGCGTGCGGCGGTTCGACCTCCGCAGCGGCCAGTCCACCGTGGTCGCGGGCACGGGCGAGAAGGGTTTCGCGGGCGACGGCGGCCCGGCCACGGCCGCGCAGTTCGGCGGCATCTACTCCATCGCCTTCCACAAGGGCGCCCTCTACATCTGCGATCTCGACAACCGCCGCGTGCGCGCTGTCGATCCCCGGACGGGCGTGGTCACGACCGTGGCCGGCAACGGCGAGAAGGGCGTGCCGCACGACGGCGCGGACGCGCGCACGCAGCCGCTGCTCGATCCTCGCGCGATCGCGCTCGACGCCGAGGGCAACCTGTACATCTGCGAGCGCGGGGGACACGCCCTGCGCGTCGTCGATCCCGCCGGGAAGATCCGCACCGTCGTGGGCACCGGGGTCGCCGGAGGGAGCGGCGACGGCGGCCCGGCCCGGGCCGCCCAGCTCAATGGCCCCAAGCACATCTTCGTGGAGCGAAGCGGGGACGTGCTCATCGCCGATACCGAGAACCACGTCATCCGCCGCTATTCGCCGCGCGACGGCACCATCCGGCGCGTGGCCGGGACGGGCGTGCAGGGGACGGGCGGCCTGGGCGGCCCCGCCCTGGAATGCCCGCTCAACCGGCCGCACGGTGCCGTGATCCACCCCCGGACGGGCGAGCTCTACATCGCGGACAGCGAGAACCATCGGGTCCTGCGGGTCCGTTAACGTCTTCGATCTCAGGGGGGGCACTCACGCGCCACCGCGCTGGGCGTTCGCGGCCCCCCCTGAAACCCCCCAGCGTCGACCGCCACTGCGTGGCGCTCGACTCCTGATCGGCTCGTTCTGCGAATCAGTCGGGGAGCGCGTGGTCGATCGGGAAGGGCTGGCCGGACCAGGCGCGCTGCGAGGTCCAGGCCTGCGCCGGATCCGCCCAGAAGGCGTCCGTCGCGGGTAGGCCGAGGGGCAGCAGGCCCGTCGCGCAGAGGTAGAGGCTGCCCGTCGAGATGTAGCGCTCGCCGATCCCGGGCTGATGGCCGGCGAACCCGATACGCAGCCAGCCCGCGTCGTCGAAGGTGCCCGGGGCCTCGATCGACCGTCGGATGACCGAAGTGAGCGCGCCTCGCACCTGCGACGGCGTGACCTCCGCCGGGAGCGCGCGGCGCAGCGCGGCCTGGGCCAGCAGGTGGAAGGCGCCGAATCGGTACGCGATCGATCGCCCGATCGCGGGGAACGTCCCTTCGGGCGAGATGAGCCGCTCCTGGACGGCCGCGTAGCGCTGGGCGCGCTGCATCTCCGGGTCGCGCATGGCCTTCCAGGCCTCGGCCTGGTCTCCGAGCGCGGCCAGGACGTCGACGAGCATGGGATGGATGACGAAGCTGTTGTAGTAGTCCCAGTGGAAGACGGGCCCGTCTCCGTAGGTCCCGTCCCCCTTGTACCACTGCGCGTGCTGGCGCAGCGCGTAGTCCACGCGCAGGCGATCCCAGGACGCGCCCAGGGCGAAGAGGCCCGCCTCCACGGTGGCGCTGAAGAGGAGCCAGTTGTTGAAACCGGGAACGATCGCGCGCGTCGATTCCAGCGCGCGCACCAGGTTCGCCCGCGTCGCGGCCTCCAGCTCCTCACGCAAGGCGCGCGGCGCGCGCAGAAGGCCCTGGGCCAGGAAGGCGGCGTCGACGAGCGGCTGCCGATCGTCGGTGAAGTTCATCGCGTCCGGCGAGGCGGGATCGACGGCCGCGGCCAGCGCGCGCCGGGCGAGATCGGCGTAGCGCGCGCGCAGGCGGCCCTCCGGCGTCGCCTCCGCGGGCAGATCCAGCCAAGGTGCGATGCCGGCGAGGAGCCGCCCGAAGGCCTCGAGATGGCTGACCTGGCCGCGCCCCGCGCCCTCGACCTGCTCGACGGGCATCCGCGCGCGCAGGGTGCCCGCGGCGAGGTTCGTGAGTACGGGCTCGGAAAGGCGCCGCGCGACGGTGACCCAGTACTCGCGCTCGTGGCCCGTCTCCGTGCCCGTGCCCGTTCCCGTCTCCGTCCGTCTGGCGATCAGGCCCGCCGCGGTGGCGCCCGCGCTCTCCAGGAACGTGCGTCGGTTCACACCCTCGTCCGCGCTCACTTCGTCACGGCATCGCCTTCGATCTCGACCACGATCACGGTCGCCATCGGATCCGGGAAGGGCCGGGCAATGTTCAACAGCGTCCGCTCCCCGTCCGCCTTCGTCTCCACGGGCGCGCCGTCGGCCAGCCGGTACACGCGCTTGACCGCGTTCTTCAGGGGCGGCAGCGCGAAGGGCACGCGCGGCTCCTGGAAGAAGGTCAAGTAGATCCGGCCCGGCCTGGTGGTCGCCCGCCATTCGTTGCGGGACAGGAACAGGGGCTGGCCGCGCAGGTCCTTCGTGCCCCTCGCGCTGGGCTCACCGGCTTCGTCTCCCCAGGGCGAGGGCCCGGCGCCGTACACCGCTTCCCCGTTCACCTTCAGCCAGCGCCCCACCTCGCGCAATGAGGCCTGGCTGGCGGGAGGAATGACGCCATCGGACATCGGGCCGACGTTGAGCAGGTAGTTGCCGCCCTTGCTCGCGATGTCGACGAGCTTGAACGTGATGTCGCCGGGCGACTTCCAGTCGCGGTCGTCCTTGCGGAAGCCCCAGGTGTGGTTGATGGTCGCCGGCACCTCCCACGCGTCGGCGGGCGCCGTTCCCGGGATCACGTTGTCGCCCGTGCTCACGTAATCGCCAGCCACTCCCAGCCGCCCGTCGATGAGCGTCTTCGGCTGCAAGGTGCGCACGATGTCGACGAACCGTTGCCCGCGCTCCTTGCTCATCATGCGCGGCGTGTCGAACCAGATGAGGGCCACCGGTCCGTAGCTCGTCAGCAGCTCGCGCACCTGCGGCTCCGCCTTCCCGCGCAAGTAGCCGTCGTAGTCCTTCAGCTCCTTGCCGTCCGGTCCCTGGTCGGGCCCGAAGTCCCAGTCGTTCCCGGCTCCGCCCTTCTCGTGCCAGTCCTGGGCCTGCGAGTAGTAGAAGCCGAGGGGCATGCCCTTGCGCTGACAGGCGGCGGCCAGCTCCTTGAGCAGGTCACGCTTGAAGGGCGTCGCGTCCACGATGTCCCAGGTGCTGACCTTGGAATCGAAGAGCGCGAAGCCGTCGTGGTGCTTCGACGTGATGACCATGTACTTCATGCCCGCGTCCTGGGCGAGCTGGACCCACTCGTCGGCGTTGAACTTGACGGGATTGAACTGCTTCGCCAGCAGCTCGTACTCCGTCACCGGGATCTTGGCGCGGTTCATGATCCACTCGCCGATGCCGGGGATGGTCTTGCCCTTCCATTCGCCGGCGGGGATCGCGTAGAGGCCGAAATGGATGAACATCCCGTACTTGGCCTGCTTGAACCAGGCCAGGCGCTGCGCGCGCGCGGGATCGTCGGGCAGAGGCAACGTCGGCGTCGGCGTCGGCGCCGGCGCGGGAGCGGGCGCCTGCGCGAGCAGACGCGCGGGCGCGCCCCACACGGCCGCGGCCAGCGCGGCCAGGACCAGGCCACGGCGGAGGGATTGCACGGTCGAGCTCATCGGACCTCCTGTAACACTCGGATCACTTGCGCGGCAGGGCCCGGACGGCTCCCACGGAGATGCCGCCGTCGACGAGCAGCGTCTGGCCGGTCACGTAGCGGCTCTCCTCCGACGCCAGGAACACCACGGCGCCGTCGAGGTCGTGCGCCTGGCCGGGGCGGCGCGCGGGGATGCGCTCCTTCAGCATCGCCACCCACTCCTCGTCTTCGTACATGCGCGCGTTCTGCGCGGTCTTGAACCAGCCGGGGGCCAGGCAATTCACGGTCACCCCGTGGGGCCCCCAGTCGTCGGCCAGGCTCATGGTGAGCTGCTTGATCCCGCCGCGGCTGGCTCCGTAGGGCGCGAGACCCGCGTAGCCGGCCACGGACGTGACGGAGCCGATGTTGATGATGCGTCCGTATCCCCGCTCCACCATGCGGCGGCCGATGGCCTGGGCCACGAAGAACGAGCCACGGAGGTTCGTGTCCAGGATGGTGTTCCAGTCCTCCCACGTCACGTCGAGCGCGGGCTTGCGGATGTTGCAGCCGGCGTTGTTGACGAGGATGTCGATCTTCCCGTGACCGGCCAGGGCGGCCTCCGCCATGCGCGCGATCGACCCTTGATCGCGCACGTCCAGGTCGAGGGGCAGGGCGCGACGGCCCAGGCCCTCGATCTCGCGCTGGAACTCGCGCAGGTCGTCCTTGCGCCGCGCCGTGATCACGAGGTCGGCCCCCGCGCGCGCGAGGGCGCGCGCGAAGGACTGTCCGAGCCCGCGGCTGGTCCCGGTGACGAGGGCGACGCGCCCGCTGAGATCGAAGAAGGGCGGGCTCACGGTTGGAGGATCACCTTCATGAGGCCGGGCTCGCGGGCATGGAGGCGTTCGAACATCGCCGGCCCGTCCGCGAGGGGCGCCACCAGCGTGATGAGCGGGCGCACGTCGATGGCGCCCGTGCGGAGCAGCTCGATGGCCCGGGGGTACTCGCCGTTGGACGCGCAGGTGCCGAGCAGCGTCAGCTCGCCCGTCACCACCGCCTGCAGGGGTAGCTGGATGCCCGGCGACACGTTGCCGACGAGGACTACCGACCCGCCCTTGCGGACGCAGGCCACCGCCGTCCGGATCGGCTCCGTGGCCCCCACGCATTCGAGCGCCTCGTCCGCGCCGCCCTCGGTCAGCCGCCGCACTTCCGACGGCAGGTCGACAGCGGTCGGGTTCAAGGCCACTTCCGCGCCCAGCCTCCGCGCCAGCGCGAGCTTGCCCTCGTCCACGTCCACCGCGATGACGCGCCCGGCGCCCGCCGCGCGCAGAGCCTGGATGACGAGAAGGCCGATGGTGCCCGTCCCCACCACCACCGCGTTGTGCGCGGGCATGGGGGCGCGCGCGACCGCGTGCACGGCCACGGACACGGGCTCCACCATGGCCGCGTGCTCGAACGGCACCTCGTCGGGCAGGCGGTACACGATGTGCTCGGGCACCGCGACCAGCTCGGCGAAGGCGCCGGCCCGCCGGTAGTCCGCGCAGGAGACACCGAGCACCTTGCGCTGGTCGCACAGGTTGAACCTGTCGGCCCGGCAGTAGTCGCAGCGGCCGCACGACACGGTCGAGTCGAACGTCACCCGTTCGCCGGGGCTCACGTGCCGGACGGCCGCCCCGATGCGTTCCACCACGCCCGCCGCCTCGTGACCCATGACCGCGGGAGGGATGCGCCGCCCGGACGAGCCGTCGTACCCGTGAACGTCGCTGCCGCAGATGCCGCAGGCGCGCACGCGCACGAGCACGTCGGCGTCGCCGACGTCCGGCTCCGGCACGTCACGCACCTCGAGATGCTTGTACTCGCTCAGGACGAGGGCGCGCATGCGCGGTCTCCCTGGATCTCCGTCGGGCCTTTGGTCAGAAGCCGGTGCCCTTGACCTTGAGGCGGAGGCGAAGGACGTACATGTCGGCCGTGATGAACAGGGTCGAGCCGTCCTCGCCGAACGCGCAGTTGCTGGTGGCCTCGCCCGTGGCGAGGGTGCCCAGGTGCTTGCCCTCCTTGTCGAAGATGTGGACGCCGCCGGGTCCGGTGGCGAAGAGATGGCCCTGGGTGTCGACCTTCATGCCGTCGGGCAGCCCCTTGCGTTCGGGGCCGACCCAGCTCGTGGCGTCGAAGAAGACGCGCCCGTTCGCGATCGAGCCGTCCGGCTTGACGTCGTAGGCCATCCAGATCGCGCGCTGCGGGTCCGAGTTGGCGACGTACAGCGTCTTGTGATCGGGCGAGAACGCGATCCCGTTGGGCCTGGAGAGTTCCTTCGTCAGCAGGCTCAGCTTGCCGTCCTTGCTGACACGGTAGACGCCCTGGAAGTCGAGCTGTTTTTCCGGGTCCTCCATCTTGCGCGTGAGACCGTAGGGCGGATCGGTGAAGTAGAGCGAGCCGTCCGTGTGGTAGACGAGGTCGTTCGGGCTGTTGAGGCGCTTGCCCTCGTAGCGGTCGGCGATCGGTACGTACTTCGCCTTGGGCTTGGAGAGCGCCGCGTCCATGCGCGCGACCTGCCGGTTGCCGTGCTGGCAGAGCACCAGGCGTCCCTGCGGATCGAGGGTGAGGCCATTCGACCCGGGCTCGTCCGGGGAGACGTTGTTGGGCCGGGGGATCGGGCCGAGGAACCCGCTCTGCTCGAGGTAGATCTCCGTGCCCCTGCCCTCCTGCCATTTCAGGATGCGGTTGGGCGGGATGTCGGAGAAGAGCAGGTACCCGCCGTCGGCGCGCACCCACAGCGGGCCCTCGGTCCAATCGAACCCATTGGCGATCACCTCCATCGCCGCCCCGGGGGCGATGACGGCGTCGAGGCGCGGATCGAGACGCTCGATGCGGCCGAGCGTCGGGCGCGCGGGGCCGCGGGTGTCGCCTTCCGCACTTGCCATGGTCAGGACCACGATCAGGGCGCCGAGGGCGCCTCCGGCCATCATATGCGCGAAGGGATGACGCATACGTCCTCCTGTCGGCTCGGCTCCCGCAGGGCGGGAGCGCGAAGGTGAGCCGGGCGGATGATATCGCGGAGCGCCGTCCCCGGCGGCGCCCGGCGGCGGTTCGCGCGAGCCTCCGGCTTCAGAAGCTGAGCCGGATGGACCCCTGCATGATGCGCGGCTTGCGCGCGGTGTTGGCCTCGCCGAAGCTCGCGTTCACCTGGTTGCCGGCGGCATCGAAGCGGGCCGTGTTGTCGATGGTCGCGAACTGGGTGTGGTTGAGGACGTTGAACATCTCCCAGCGGAGCTGCAGGCGCCGCTTGCCCTCGCCGCCCAGGCCGAAATTCTTGAAGAAGGCCAGGTTCCAGTTGTCGATGGGCGGGTTCTGGTAGGAGTAACGCGACGCGTTGCCGGGATCCCCCTTGGCGGGCCGCGCCACCGCCGCCGGGTCCAGCCAGTTCCCCGACGCGCCGGGAGTGGCGTCCCGCTTGCCTCCGATGAGGTTGCCGACGATGTTTGGCCGGACCACGCGCAGGTTGTTGGCGCCTTCGCCGGGGAGGGCCGCGCCGTTGCCGCCCGTCCCGCCCGTGAAGTCGAAGTTGTCGGTGGTGGCGATGACGAGCCGGTCCCACTCGCCGCTCACGAACGCGTTCTCGCCCGAGATCTGCCAGCCGTCGAAGAGAGTGCGGATCACCGCGTTGTTCCAGAGCTTGCTCGCCTTGGGCACGTCCCAGGTGTAGTTGATCACGAGGTCGTGGGTCTGGCTCTGGCTCAGGGGCGCGTAGTGCCAGGCCTTCAGCGGACGCGCGGTGCTGACCTGCCACTCGTCCTCGTCCGCAATCCCCAGCGAGCGCGAATAGGTGTAGGCCACCGCGAACTGGAGGCCGTGGCTGTAGCGCCGGTTGAGCTGGACCTGCAGGCCGTTGTAGTTCGCGGTGCCGAAGTTCGAGCGCAGCAGGATGTCGCCGTAGCCCACGTAGGGGCGCAGGAAGTCGTCGGGCTTGGCCGTGGTGGGATTCTGCGGGTTCGCGTTCTCCGGGTGGAGGTTCACGAACTTCGCCCCGTCCGGGACGACGTTGATGTTCGTGTACTGCTCCATGTGACGGCCGACCCAGCCCACGTAGGTGACGTCGGCGACCAGACCCCAGCCGAGGTCCTGCTGGACGCCCAGCGACCACTGGTAGGTGCTCGGCGTCTTGGCGTCCCGCTCCAGGGCCACGATCGTGCTCGGGCGGAGGGAGAAGCCGCCCGTGGCCAGCAGCGTCTCCATCTGTCCGTAGGCGATCTGCGGCGTGTTCACGGCCGGAGGATTGGCCGCGCTCAGGTCCATGCTGCGCGCGGTCACCTGCGAGTTGTGGAACAGGCCGACCCCGGCATGCACGGCCGTCTTGCCCTGTCCGGTGACGTCCCAGGCCACGCCCAGCCGCGGCTCCGGCATGATGCCCTGGTTGGTCCGGAATCCCTTGGGGTAGCTCGGGTCCGTGTTCTGCACCATGCCGTTGTACGGGTCGCCCGTGCCGGGCACGAAGCTCCCGACGAAGACGTTGGGCTTCGTCTGCCCCGTCACCGGATCGAGGGCCACGTTCACGCCGTTGACCTTGGCCGGCTGGTACAGCCGCGGCGCCTTGGCCGCGTCGTAGCGCTCGGGCACGAAGGTCGCCGCGGGCAGCTTCGTGTACCAGGGCTTGAACCAGAGCAGCCGCACGCCGTAATCGACGGTCACACGCCGCGTCGCCTTCCACGTGTCCTGCAGGTAGGACTCGACGAGGAAACGGTGCGAGTTCACCTCGGGCAGGGCGTCGATCTCGGAATAGCTCTTGAAGTTGCCCAGCAGCGCGTTGGCGAACGAATAGCCGGTGTCGAGCGGGTTGTTGGTGTCGACGGTGAAATCGTACTGGCCGGCGAAGGAGGCCTGGGCGGAGAAGCCCTTGCCTTCGGTGTTGTAGAGGTGCTCGAAGTAGAGGCCGGTCTTGAAGGCGTGGCTGCCCTTGATCCAGGTGAGGCTGTCGTTGAACGAGTGCACCCAGGCCACGCCCCCATCGCCGACGATGCGGTTGTCGTAGGTGAAGTTCGGCGGGTTCGGGGTGGCGCTGCCGCCGAAGGTCACCTTGGGCAGGGCCCCGATCGCGTTCAGCTCGGGGTGGAACTGGCCCAGCGTGTATCCGTTGCCCGCGCGCGACAGCCGCCGCAGGTCGTCATCGCCGACGGGCCGGAAGTTCTCGCTCTGCCGCCGCGCTCCCGCCTGGGCCTCGTTGACGAGGCTCGAGCTGAAGATGTGGGTATGGCTCAGGCTGTAGGTGCGGTCGGTATTGTCGTAGTGCGAGTTGAACCAACCCCATCCCGCCGGCCCCGCGGTGACGCCTCCCGTCCCGCCGACGCCGCGCTGATCGGACTTCCAGTCCTTGATCGTCACGTAGAGGCTGTCGCTGGGGGAGGGTTTCCAATCCAGGCGCAGGATGTTGTTGAGCTTGGGGTTGTCGTTGATGAACTGCGTCTGATCGTTGAATTGCCCCTTCGTGAAGTTGCGATCGAGGGTATTGGGCAGGGGCAGCACGTTGAGCAGCGCGCGCCCGTTGGGACTGATCCGGTTGGCGGGGAT
>DASTLK010000430.1:0-2064 GCA_035715025.1 Vicinamibacteria bacterium | reverse complement strand
GAGCCATGAAGAGGGGCCGGCCAGGCGGTCCGCGCTGGCCGGGCCGTGTTCCCGCGGCCCCCGCCAGCAGGAGAGGCCACCGACGAGGTTCATGACGTCGCTGAACCCGGCCGCGGCCAGGAACCTCGACGCGGTCACGCTGCGGATGCCGTGCTGGCAGTAAACGAGCAGAGGCTTGCCGTCGCGGGGCAGGGTGGCGGGGGCGGCCGCGATCAGGTCGACGGGCAGCAGGTTCGCCCCGGGGATGTGGCCGGCGGTGTCGTACTCGTCGGCCGTGCGCACGTCGAGGACCCGGACCGCATCCCGGGCCAGCAGGCGCGCGGCCTCGTCCGCGTCCACGTTCCGATAGACGGCGGCGCTCTGTCTCACCGGAACATCGTATCCCAGGGAGGCGGCGACGTCTTCGACCTTCGGGGGGTCCCTAGAAGGCCGCCGGCCAGCAGGTCGAGCGGTAGATCCCCTCGCCCCGGCGCACGAACCCCTCGCCCAGGAAGACGTCGAAGTGCTCGGAGAACCGGTTCTCCTTCTTGGCCACGATCTCCTCCCCGTCGAAGCGCGAGCAATAACCCTTGGCGATCATCGATTGCGCGATGGCCTCGTGGTAGGCGTGGAAGTCCCGCACGCCGGGCCAGTCCGCGCCCACGGCATGGACGCTGAAGTCGAACAGCTCCGGCCGCGTCCGCAGGACGTCGTCGATCGAGCGCTCGACGTCGCCGTAGTAGTTCGAGCTCTCCCGCGTGCAGGTCAGCTCCAGGCTGGAGGCGAGCTTGCATCCGTTGTTGGGCGGGAAAGGGGGCAGGGGGGTAGGGAAAGCGGCCGGGAGGCAGGTGGCGCGGTAGATGGACGCGCCCGTGCGCAGGTAGCCGCGCGAGGTCCGCAGCGCGTACTGGTCGTTGAACTCGTTGCTGGCCTTCACCTGCAGTTCCTCGCTGTCGAACCCGGCGCAGAGGCCCTTCTTGTCCAGCTTCTCGATGATGCCGACGTAGAAGCGGCCCGGGCTCAGGATGATCAGGCCGCCCGGGCTGTCCTCGAAGATCGCGGGCTGTTCCCGCTGCAGCTCGGCGACGGCCTGCTCGACGTCGCCCTGGAACGTCGGACCTCTCATGTCGCAGAGGTTGCCGCCGTCGTGGCCGAGGCCGATGCGCGTGCAGCTCGCCATGCCGGGCAGGCTGGGGCTGGGAATCGGGGTGGGCGTCGGAGCGGGCGTGGCCGCCGGGCTCGGGTTCGTTCCCGCCGTGGGTGACTTGCTCTTTCCGCAGCCGGGCCATACCGAAACCGCGAGCACGGCCGCGGGCAGGAAGAGAAGAAGACGGGTCGCGACGCGCATGAGGATCCTCCCTGGGTTCGTATCGGAGCCCCACGGCCGCCCCGAGCGCGCGGAAGGATAACACGCGTTCAGGAGGCGTCGGCGGGCGGCGGCAGGTGGTCCTCGAACCAGCGCGCGGCCAGCGCGGACACGCGCTCCAGGGCGCCGGGCTCCTCGAACAGATGGGACGCTCCGGGCACGATCTCGATGCGGACCTCGGCGCGCAGGCGCGCGGCCGCCGCGCGGTTCATCGCGATCACGGGGACGTCGTCGCCGCCCACGATGAGGAGCGTGGGCACGGACACCTGCGGCAGGGCGGGCCCCGCGAGATCGGGGCGTCCGCCGCGCGAGACGACGGCGAAGACCTCGGGACGTTCCGCCGCCGCCACCAGGGCGGCGCCGCCGCCCGTGCTCGCCCCGAAATAGCCGACGGGCAGTCGCGCGGTGGCCGGCTCCTGGCGCAACCAGTCGGTCACCGCCACCAGGCGCCGGGCGAGCAGGGCGATGTCGAAACGCAGATGGCCGGTGGTCGCATCCTCCGCTTCCTCCGTCCGGGTCAGGAGGTCGATGAGCAGCGTGGCCAGGCCCGACGACCGCAGGACACGCGCCACCGCTCGGTTCCGCGGGCTGTGGCGGCTGCTCCCGGAGCCGTGGGCGAACAGGACGGCCCCGCGCGCGGCCGCGGGTCGGGCCAGGTCGCCGACGAGGGTCACGCCAGAGGCGGAGAGCCGGACCTCCTGCTCGACGTCGACGTCGGT
>DASTLK010000429.1:0-1774 GCA_035715025.1 Vicinamibacteria bacterium | reverse complement strand
CGCTGTATTGATTCGCGAGGAAGGAGACGACGGCCTGCCCCACGGTCAGCCGCTGCGTCTTCATCGGATCCTCCCTTTCGCGCTGGTGACGGGCACCCGCGGATCCGGCGCCAGCGCGCCCCAGGTCTCCCGGATCCAGTGATGCAGGGGATCGTCGCAGAACGCCATCGAGCGCTCCGCGCCGGGGCCGGCCAGCACGTTCAGGTAGTAGAGGTCGTGGTTGGGGCTGGCCACGCTCGGCCCGTGATAACCGCGGGGCACCAGGAAGACGTCTCCGTCCCCGATGGTGACGGTGACGTCGAAGCTCCCGTCCGCGGCGTAGGTGCGATGCACGGCGAAGCCGGAAGGGCCGTGGATGCGGAAGTAGTAGATCTCCTCCAGGATGGCTTCGCCCGCCCGCGCCTCGTCGTGCTTGTGCGGCGGGAAGGACGACCAGTTCCCCGCCGGCGTGATGAGCTCGCACGCGCTGAGGCGGTCGGTGGCGAAGGTTCCCGGCGTGCAGAAGTTCGTGACCTGGCGCGTCGCGTCGCCCGCGCCCCGGATCTCCACGGGCACGCGCTCGGCGGGCCCGTAGGCGGGCTCCAGCCGCCGCCGTGCCTGCGCCATGGGAAGCGCGAACTCGCCTCCGCCGTCGCTCTCGATCTCGAACCGCGTGTCCCGCGGGAGATAGGCGAAGTCGGTGACGCGGTCGAACACGGAAGCGCGCCCCTCCAGGCGGAACCGGTGGCCCTCGGCCCGCACCGAGAACGAGCCGGACAGGGGCAGGACCACCATCTCGTTCGCGCCGGTGTCGATCGCGCGCGAGGCGCCGGCGGCGAGCCTCAGGACCCGCAGTCCGGAGAACGTCCAGCCCGCGACCGCGGGCGTGACGTGAACGGGGTCCGCCCCATGGGCGACGCTGCCCGCCGGGAGGTGCAGGCGCGGCTCAGCCGCGGGCAAGCATGGCCTCCACTTCGTGCGGATAGGGCATGGCGTCCGAGCAGCTGACGCGGCTGACCACGATCGCGGCGGCCGCGTTGCCGTAGCGCAGGCAGTCCTGGAGCGGCCGGCCGTCGAGGAGCGCGGACAGGAAGCCGGAGGCGAAGCCGTCGCCGGCGCCGATGGTGCTGCCGACGGGCACCACGATCGGCGGCGACGACGCGGAGGCCTCGCGCGAGAACGCCTCGACTCCGGCCGCTCCCAGCTTGCGCACGAGGAGTCCGGCCCCGCCATCGAGGACCGCCTTCACCTGCGCACGCGGATCGCGCTCTCCGGTGAGCAGCGCGACCTCGTCCTCGTTGCCGATCACGACGTCCACCCAGGGCAGCACGGCGCGCGCGGCGCGGCCCGCCTCCTCGGCGGACGCCCACGAGCTGGGCCGGTAGTCCACGTCGAGCACCGTCCGCACGGCCGCGGCGCGCGCCGCTTCCATCGCGCGCGTGGCGCTTTCGCGCGAGGGCGATGCGCACAGGCTGGTGCCGTTGGTCACGAACATCCGCGCGCCGCGCACGAGGGCCAGCTCGGCCTCGCCCACCTGGACCTGGCTGTCCGCGGGCTTGTAACGATAGAAGACCTGCGGGAACCGGTCGGGGGGCGAGACCTCGGTCAGGCAGAGGGACGTGCCGTAACCGGCGACGCGCGTGACGCGCCGGGTGTCCACGCGCTCCTTGTCCAGGAAGGAGATCAGGTAGTCGGCGAGCGCGTCGTCCCCGACGCTCGAGAGGATGGCCACGCGGCGGCCCAGGCGGGAGAGCCCGACCGCGATGTTGGCGCTGGAGCCGCCGAGATGCCGCGA
>DASTLK010000428.1:0-2285 GCA_035715025.1 Vicinamibacteria bacterium | reverse complement strand
T
Organism: Vicinamibacteria bacterium; assembly: GCA_035715025.1. Taxonomy (GTDB): domain Bacteria; phylum Acidobacteriota; class Vicinamibacteria; order Fen-336; family Fen-336; genus AA29. The sequence continues at coordinate 2,284 of DASTLK010000428.1, read as the reverse complement.
CAGATCGCGTACGATCGTCTTCCTCGTCTGGAGATCGCTCTAGGAGCCCCCTCCCGCCGCCACAATCGCCCGTGGGAGCTCGACCAGACGCTGTTCGATGGGCCAGAGGGTTTCGCCGGTCCCGGGCCTCTTCAAGAGGCTGACCATCGTCCTCAAATCAAGTACAGTCACACCTTCGCGAGGCCGACCTAGGGCGCGACCTTCGCCGTCAAGACCACGATCTGGTCTCTCCCGGATTCCGTCGTTCCGAGGCGGCCGAGCACGACCTTCTGGCCGTCACGGACCTCGATGTCCCCGCCGAGGCGGCTCCGCGCCACGCCGAGGAAGTTCGCGAGGTCGAGCCCATGCAAGCGAACGACCGGGGGCTGGCTCGCGTCCACCTCGATCCTGTTGATGGTGAGGTGGTAGGTGCCCGCGGCGTGCTCGTTGAACTCCGCCGCGAATCGGCTGTCATCCGTCCCTCGGGCGAAGAGCGTCCGCGCCAGAGTGCAACCGGAGTAATTGAAGATCTTCTTGAGCTGGACGAGAACGGCCTGCAAGTCCTGGGGAAGGGTCCCCGCATCTCCTGACGCCGAGCATTCGAGGACGTAGGCGGTCACTTCCACGCTCCTGGTCGCTGGTGGCGGCACGTCGAGCCGCTTGATGGTCTCCTCGATCGCGGCCACGACCGCGGGCGCGGCGGAGACGGAGAGCACGCGCCGGTTGTCGCGGTCCATGCCGCTCAGCTCCGCGGGGAAGACGGAGAGGACGCGCGAGAGATCGTTGATACCGACGTGATTGATGACGAAGACCTTCTGCACGTCGCCGGGGCGCACGCCGCGGCGCGCTTCGGGAGAAGCCGCGGGTGAAGGCGAAGCGGCGGCGGCCGCCTTCGTCTCGGCCGTGGAGTCCTGGGCGGCGGCGATTGCCGGCGCGGACAGGACCAGCGCCGTCACGACACTGACGACCGGACGCGACGCGTTCGGGATGCGCATCACTCTCCTCCGTTCGGTTCGAGCTGCCAGTAGATGACGATGTCGGGATCGGCGGTGGCCAGGCGCATCAAGGGCGCCGGCCGCGGCGACGGCTCGACGTCGGGCTCGGCGTCCGGGACACTGCGGATGCGCGCGATGGCAACGACCGCGCGCGCGAGCTGGTCCGCGTCGTCGACGCTCAGCGCGGGCACGACCGAGGGCGAATCCTCCCGGCCCCGCCGCACCTGAGCCTGTTCCATATGAGGAGATACGACGCGAGGCCCCGGAAGCGTTGACCGTGGGGACGGCTCCGCGGCCGGTGGCGACGCCGTCGGGCCGATTCGCGGCGGCGACGAGACGTCGACGGTCCGCGCAGGCTCCGTCCAGCGAACGAGGACGGCGACCCAGAGAATGGTGCCCAGGGCCATGATGATGGCCGCGGCCGCCGCCCACGTGGGCACGTGTAAGTCATTGCGTGGCCGCGTGGCCGCGGCCGCCACGACGAGCCGCACCCGAACCGCCGCGAGCGCTTCCGCCTCCATCTCCTCCGACGCGAGGTCCTTGAGCTGCGCCTGGCTCGCGCGCAGCTCGGCCAGGAACGGCGGACACGTGGCGCACTCGCGGAGGTGGGCCTCGACCGCCGCGGCGTCGGCGTCCGCGAGGTCGTGCTCGACGTAGAGGGCCAGGTCCGCTTCGTAGCGCGTGCACGTCATGGGCGTGTTCCCCCGTGGGCTTCGACGTACCGTTTGATCTTCAGCCGCGCGGTCGACACCTGCGACCGGACGGTCCCGGCGGACGAGCCGAGGATCCGCGCGACCTCGTCCGTGGCCAGGCCCTCGATGTCGCGCAGGACGATCGCCTCTCGCTCGCGCGCGGGCAGGGTGAGGAGCGCGGCCTGCACAAGCCGCCGCTGCTCGTCCCGGGTGATGGCGTCCTCGCGCTCGCGCGGCCCCGCGTCGGGGCTGGGCAGGGCGGCCGCGTCCTCGAGCGCGACCAGCCGCGCGCCGCGGCCGCGACGCGCGACGTCGCGGCAGACGTTGACCACGACGCGGTAGAGCCAGGGCCCGAGCTCGCGCGACTCGTCGAACCGCCCGATGTGGCGATGGAGGCGGAGGAACGCGTCCTGGGCGGCGTCCTGGGCCAGGTCGATGCGGCCGAGCAGGCGGAGCGCGGTGCGCAGGACCATGCGCTCGTGCCTCTCGACGAGGACGGCGAAGGCCTGCGGGTCGCCGGCACGGGCGCGGCGCACCCACTCGGCGGCTTCCGCGGCGGCGGGACGGTCGGGCAGGTCGGCTGGCGCCAAGCTCAGGTCTCGCGTCGAAGCCTCCGGG
>DASTLK010000427.1:0-4898 GCA_035715025.1 Vicinamibacteria bacterium | reverse complement strand
GGCGGGTTCGGGTTCGGCGATTGGGGGTATCACGAGCTCCGGGACGCGGGCGGTGGCTTCCTGGCTCACGAAATCCTGTTCGCGACCGGTGCCACCATCTTGGTTGAGTTCAAGCAAGTCAGGGTCAGAAGTGAGCCGGCGCGTACGGCTGCCGAATAGAGCGTTGCGGCTCACGAACCCCGCGAGGGCAATGGGCCATTTGCAGCAGGCGCGGTACCATTGCATTCAGGTGAACGCGATGCCGGCGATGTCGTTCGCTGCGAAGCTCTGGCTCGTCGGTTACGTCGTCCTTTATGGTGCTGCCAAGATCCACACACTCCTGACCGTGGGTTCGGGGCATTTCCTTGAGAGGCACTGGCCTTTCTGGGCGGCCATGCTCATCTGGTCAGGCGTGTTGCCTCTGGGATGTGCTGTCGCCGAACGACGAACGGATCGCTCGTCTGGCCGAAGACCGGAAGAGCCCTGAGCAGGCCCGGATCTGATGCTCAACGGTTGCGCAACAAGGCACTATTGAAGCGGACGAGGTCCGCGCCAGTCACGAGAACCGCCGTTGATCAACCGTGCTGACCATTGTCAAGCTAAGAGAGCTCGAACGAAGAGCAAGAGCGGAACAGTGCCGAGGAAGCTCACACGGAGAACCCCGACGCGTTCGTACTCGACGTCGGGCGACGGCTCTGGCGACGGGTGCGCTAGACGACCTCAAGTGACACTTGAAGCTACTCGTTCCGGAACGAGTAGTCCTCCAGCGCCCCTCAGGCGATGATCTCGACCTTGCCCGTATCCAGGCTGTAGAGCGCGCCGGCGACCTTGAGCGTCCCCGCCTTGACGAGGTCGCCCAGGATGGGCTGGGACGTCCTGAGGTCATCCACGGTATGGCGGATGTTGGCCCGGATCGCGTTGTCGAGGGGATCGCCGGGCTGACCTTTCGACATCGCGACCGCGGGCTTGATGGCGTCGACGAGGCTCACGATGTGTCCCGGGACCTTCGTTTCGGCCAGCGCCGCCGCCACCGCGCCGCAGCGCGCGTGGCCCAGGACCAGGATGAGCGGCGTCCCGAACTGGGTGGCCGCGAACTCGAGGCTGGCCAGGCCGTTCATGTCGACGATGTTCCCGGCGACGCGGACGACGAACAGGTCGCCGAGGGAATGGTCGAACACGATCTCCGGGGGCAGGCGCGAGTCCGAGCAGCCGAGGATGGCCGCGAACGGATGCTGCGCCTTCGCGACCTGCTGCCGCCGCTCGGCCAGCCGCTGCGTGATCGTGAATTCGCCGGACAGGTGCCGCCGGTTGCCCTCGATCAGCTTCTGAAGGGCCTCCTCACCGGTGAGGCCCGGCCCGGCCGCCGGGCTTGGCCCCGCTGCGGCCTGCGCATGCACGAGGTCGCGTTTGCCCAGCGCGGGGACGAGAAGGGTCGTCAGCGCGCCGAGGCCGGCCGTCCGCAGGAACACCCGCTTGGAGGCCTTCCCGTCGCGTGCGTCCGTCATCGTTCGCCTTCTTTCTCGCCGCCATGGGCGTCGCGGGGACGGTGATCATACTTGCCGAGGCGCTCCAGGATCTCGGCCAGGGAATGGTCGGCCAGGGAATCGACGACGAGGTCGGCCTCGCCGAGAGGCAAAAAGCGGGTGAGGGGATTCGGAATGGCCACGCAGCGCATCCCGGCCGCGCGCGCGGCGCGAATGCCGTTGGGAGAGTCCTCGAACACCACGCAGAGATCGGGCGGGACGTCCAGACGCGTGGCGGCAAGCAGGAAGAGGTCGGGAGCCGGCTTCGCCTGCCGGACCTGGTCGCGCGTGCAGACGACGTCGAAGAGATCCCGGATGCCGTGCCGGGCGAGCCACCCTTCCACCCACGAAGACAGGCTGCTCGAGGCGACGGCCGTCCCCAGGCCGGCCGCGCGCGCCTCGCGGGCGCGGTCCACCACGCCGGGAAGGAGCGGCTGCGCCTCGCAGCGAACGCGATGCCGCGCGTTGACCTCCTGCTGCAGCGCCTCGTGGTCGAACTCCGCGCCGGTCAGTTCGGCCAGGTGCGCGCAGGGGTCGTAGGCCCCGACCGTGCCCACCGAGTCCTGCCACACGTCGAGATCGAGGTCGTGACCGCGTGAGCGGAAGGCGGCGCGCCACTCCTCGAACTCGGGTGTCTCCGTGTCCAGGATGGTCCCGTCGAAATCGAAGAGGATCGCCCTCAGTGGACCGTGCGCGCGCACCGCACCTGCGGCCGCCCGAGCAGGAAGCCCTGGCCCATGCGCACGCCCAGGGAGAGGAGGCTGTGCAGCTCCTCCGGCTGCTCGATGCCCTCGGCGATCAGCGGGGCCTGGATCTGCTCGCCCAGGCTGGCGAGCGCGGTGATGACCTGGCGCTTGATGGTGTCCGTGTGCAGGTTGCGCACGATGGAAGTCGCGACCTTGATGTACTCCGGCCGGAGCTGGAGGATCGACTCCAGGCCCGAGTAGCCGGAGCCCGCGTCGTCGATCGCGATCTGCAGACCCGCATGGCGGAGGCGGTCCAGCGTCTCGCGGAAGGCGGGGTAGTCGTGCACCACCTCCTTCTCCGAGACCTCGACCACCACGTTCGGATGCGCCCGGTGTATCGACGCCAGGTTGCGCTCGTCGAGGAAGACGGAGTGGCCGAGCAGGCGCGGGGACGCGTTCACGAAGAGCTTCTTGCCCGCGATCGCGCGCGGTACCTTGGCGAAGATCGTCTCCAGGCAGAGGCTCTCGAGCTCGAGGGTCATGTCCGCCTCGTGGGCCACGGCGAAGAGGACGTCGGGCCGCTCCAGCTCGCCCGCCGGCCCGCGGATCAGCGCCTCGTAGCCGACGATGCCGCTGTCCTTGATGCTGACCACGGGCTGATAGACGGCGTGGAGCTTGCGTCCGGCCAGCACGGCCCGGCAGCTGGAGACGAGCTTGAGCCGCTCCGCCGTCTCCCGCGTCTCCACCAGGCGCGCGGCCTCGCGCAGGCCGCGGATCACGTTGCGTGAAGGGCGCGCGCGCGGATCGTCCGGCACGCACACCGCGCTGCAGTGCACGGCCATCAGCTCGACGATGGTGCGGCCCAGGCGCTGGCTCAGCCGCCGCGTGGCCCCGTCGCGTATCCGCACCGCTTCCCGCTCCAGCCGCAGTTGCGGGTCGCCCCCGCCCGGGGCCACATCGAAGAGGAGGTAGAACCCGTCGCAGCCCGTGAACTGGATGGACAGGAACGACGTGCGGAGGGGCGAGGTCTCCACGTCCGCCTTCAGGCTTTCCGTCACGCAGCGCAGGACCTGGTCGTAGAGCTCCCACCCGTACACGCTCTCGACGCCGGCGAAGCGTCCGAGCTGCAGGTAGATCACGCCCAGGTTGGCCACGCGCTCGTTGCGCAGGTCCGCCACCGGATAGAGCGGGAGCCCGGTGATCCAATCGCTCAGGATGCGCTGCAGGCGCAGCCGCTCCAGCTCGTCCACCATGGGGGGCGGGCCACCCGCTGCCGGCTTGGCTCGCGTCACCTGTCTCGCGCGTATCGTGGTCCTACCGCCGCCCAATGGCACCTCCGCAGTCGCGGCCGACCAGCGTGCGCACCTTGGCGCGCAGGTCCCTCGCATGGAATGGCTTGCTGATGAAGTCGGACCCGCCGACCTGCATGGCGGTGATGCGGTCGCGCACGTCCGTGCGCCCGGTGAGGAAGAGGACGGGCACGTGGCGCGTCTGCGACTGCCGCTTCAGGATCTCGCACAGCTCCCAGCCGTCGAGGCGCGGCATGGTCACGTCGAGCAGCACCACCGACGGCGGCGCCACCAGGGCCTGGCGCAGCGCGTTCTCCGCGTCGCCGAACCAGGTGACGTCGTAGCCTTCGCCGGCCAGGGCGCTGGACACGGCCTCGCGCACGGCGTCGTCGTCATCGACGAGCAGGACGCGTGGACGCGTCACGTGGCCATCTCCGTCGCTACGGGCAGGAGGACGCGCACCTCGGACCCGCGGTCCTCTTCGCTCCAGAGCGAGATGCTGCCGCCCATCGCTTCCACCAGCTCGCGTGACAACGTCAGGCCGAGCCCGCGCCCGCCCGCCCGCAAGGCCTGCGCGCCGCGCCCCCGGTACGACATGTCGAAGGCGTGGGCCCGCTCCTCCGCGCTCATGCCCACGCCGGTGTCGCTGACCACGACGTGGGCGTGGACGGCGTCCGCCCACAGCCGGATGCGCACGGTGCCGCCGGAGGGCGTGTACTGGAGCGCGTTGTCGAGCACGTTGCGGAACACGCGCTGCAGGGCCACGGGGTCCGCGTGCACCTCGACGCGCGCGAGCTCCGCGGACATCTCGATGCGGATCTTCTGCCCGTGCGTCTCGCGGTAGCGGGTGGACAGCTCGCCCAGCACCTGCACGAGGTCGACCGCGTCCTGGGGACCAGGCGCGTCACGCCTCTCGCGAGTGCCGGAGCCGTCCACGAGCTGCGCCATGAGGTCGATCTCGGAGGCCAGGTTGCGGAGATGCTCGTCCACGGGCGGCTCGCCCCGCCGCGCGCGCTCGGTGATGAGGTCCGCGTAGACCTTGATCACGCTGATGGGCGAGCGCAGGTCGTGGAGGATCTCCGCGCGGAGATCGCGCTCGTGCGGCGGCGCGACCGGAACCTCCCGGGCCATCGGCGCGGGAGAGGCGGGCGCGGGCGCGCGCACGGGTGTCGCCACCACGGCGAGGCCTCGCACGGGCAGGGCCAGCTCCAGCCCGGCCAGCACTCCCACCGGCCACAGCACGCGCGCGAGGGCCGCGACCGGGACGTCGATGATTCCCGGCGAGGCCGCGGCCAGCACGAGCAGGCCGAGCACGGCGGCGAGGGCGAGGAAGCGCGAGGCGGCGGCGCCGTGGAAGCGCCGCGCGAGGACGAGATGGGCCGCCGGGACCACCAGCAGGGGACTGCGCACTCCGCCCGTCA
>DASTLK010000426.1:0-8599 GCA_035715025.1 Vicinamibacteria bacterium | reverse complement strand
CCGTTGTACGTCCAGTAGGATCGTCCGCGCGCGTGCTCCTTCTTCGCGCGATCGATGTCGAACGACTGCGGCCCCGCGCACCAGATGTCGATGGCCTCGTCCAGCTCGGGCACCCAGTGCTTGGTGACGAAGATGGGCAGGGCCTTGCCGGGTCCGGGATTGGAGTGGACGTTGGCGGCGAGGGTGCGGATGCGCTCGAACTCGGATCGAGCGGGCTCGTCGGGCATGTAGAGAAAGGTCTTGGCCGAGGGAACGGCGCCGCGCAGGAACGTCATCCACGAATCGGCGAGCCTCCAGGCTTCATCGCGGACGTCCCAGGCCCGGGGCGTTCCGTAGAACGAGCGCGGCACGATGCGGTTGCCCACGCCCTCGCCGGGTCCTTCGTACCCCGCCGCCCGCCCGAAGTCGGACCCGTCGAAGCGGCCGCGACGGGCGCCCACCGCGGCTTCGTCGTACGCGTGGACCAGCTCGATCCGATAGCGGTGCGCGAAGCGGTGATACACGGGATCGAGGTTGCGTCCGTGATAGAGCTCGGGCTCCGACGGGTCGTAGTAGACCATCGCATCCAGGCTGTTGGCGTCGGGCAAGGTGAAGTCGAAGACCTGGAGCTCGACGGGAACGCGCAGGGGCTGGCCGTCCGCGGTCACGGTGACGGCGCCTTCGTAGAGGCCGGCGGACAGGTCGCGCGGCGTGTACACCTCGATCCAGATCGACTGGTTGCGCTCGGGGTCGACGCGGAGGGGCAGGCCTCCCCGTCCCGCGCGCGCGTTCTCGGGGACGAGCTGGACCGGCTTCCATCCCGTCGGGTCGCGCGCCGCGGCCGGGCTTCCCGGCTTCCACGCCCAGTCGGCGTGGGTCGTCTCCGTCACGTTCAGGTAGTGGACGGCGAAGATCGCGATGGGCCGCCCCACGGTTTGCGACGGATCGGTCCCCGGCGCCGCGTAGGCGATCCGCCCCTTGCCGCCGCGCTGACGCAGCTCGGGCAGGGCCGCGGTCAAGGCCTGGATTCCGCGCGCGTCGGACTGCACCATGACCTGGAAGGCGATGACCTCGTTCCGCGCCCCGAAGAGGCGCACGGTCTTGCCGTCCCAGGCGGAGTTGCGCACGCGCAGCGCGCTCGCGAGGTCGTCCTGCTCGACCTTCTCGCCGTCGCTGACCGCCCACACGCGGGCGACGCCGGCCTGCGCGAAGGCAGGCCCGAGCGCCATCACCAGGAGGACCGCCGCGAAGCGCTTCATGCCGCGTCCGCCCGGCGCTCGATCGCGCGCACCCGGCCCACGCGCGTGAGCGCGGCCGCCACCAGCAGGGTGAGCACGGCATAGAAGACCACGGTGCTCCTCTCTCCCGGACCGGCCCAACGGATGAGGACGAGGCTCAGGATGCCCACGCCCGCCGTGGCCCGGCTGAGGAAGCGGAAGACGGTCGCCGTCGGATCCACGCTGCCCTGCAGCTCGCGCTCCACGTCGACGGGCGTTCCCAGGCGCGAGAACAGGCCTTCGCGCCGCGCTACGTGCGCCTCGTCGTCCCGGCCCACGAGGGCGGACAGGAGGAAGATCGCGCACGACGTGGGCAGGATGATCAGCACGTTGCGCACGAGGCTCCAGTTCCCGAGGAACGCGCCGTAGCAGCCGAGGATCAATCCCACCGCGAAGCTCAGCAGCCCGGACCAGGACGGCGTCTTCTTCACCACCAGGCCGAGCAGGGCGGGCGGGCCGTAGGCGAGCGAGATGATCGTGTTGAAGGTGAGCATGACCGCGAAGATGCTCTGTCCCTTGGCCGCCATGCTCATGGCCAGGCCGGTCATGGTCGCGCCCACGCCGAAGGTGGCGGCCCAGCCGACCACCAGGAGCTGCCGCTCGCTGGCCTGGGGCGCCACCAGCCGCTGGTAGATGTCCTTGGAGACGACGGCGGCGTGCACGTTGAAGAGCCCGGAGAGGCTCGACATGGTGGCGCTGAACATCGCGGCCAGCATGATGCCGACCAGGCCGTTGGGGAGGAGGGTGAGCGCGGCCACCGCGTACGACGCCTCGTGGGGGTTCGCGAGCCCGGGCCAGACCGCGCGCAGGTCCGGATACAGCACGCGCATGGCCAGGGGCGGGATGAACCAGATGAACGCGCCCAGGACGAAGAGCGCGAAGCAGAGGAAGGCGACCTTCTTCGCCGCCCGCTCGTCGGCCACGCTGAAGTAGCGCTGGGCCATGGCCGAGGTGTTGTAGCCAAAGCTGACCATGAAGGTCCAGCAGGCCACGTACAGCCAGCCCATGCCGGGGGTGAGATGGATCGAGGTCAGCTCGGGAGGCAGGCCGCGCATCAACCCGCCGAGGCCCCCGACCCGCGCCAGGGAGACCGCCACCATCACCACCGTGAACGGCATGAGGATCACGGCCTGAAGAAAGTCGGTGATGACCACCGCCCACAGGCCGCCGATCACGCAGTAGGCCAGGATGACCACGCCGGAGCCGAGGATGGTCCAGACGAGGGGCAGGTCGCAGGTCGAGGCCACGAACAGCCCCAGCCCGTAGAGCATGCTGGCCCCGGTGAAGAGCTGGAAGAGGACCGTGGTCCAGGAGAAGGCCTGGCGCGTGCGCTCGTCGAAGCGCTCGACGAGGTACTCCATGACCGTCGAGATGCGCGCGCGCCGCCAGCGCACCGCGAAGACCCAGTAGCCGAGCAGGAACGTGAGGGCGTTCCCCAGGTACAGGAGGATCGCGATCAGGCCGTGCTGGTAGGCCAGCCCGGCCGCCCCCGTGAACGTCCAGGCGCTGAACCCGCTCATGAACGAGCTCAGGCCGGCCACCAGCCAGGGGATGCGGTTGGCCCCGCGGAAGTAGTCCGAGGCGTTCTTGTTGAAGCGGGCCGCGTAGACCCCGATGCCGACCATCAAAGCCATGTAGGCGGCGATCACGACGTAATCGATGGTGGCGACGGTCTTCATCAGAAAGGCTTCGCGTCCTGCAGCGCGCGCCGGCTCACGAGGTGCGAGAGGCGCTGGTCGGGCAGCATGAGGGCGCGGCGGAAGCGGGCCCTGGCCTCGTCCTCGCGGCCCAGTGCGCGCAGGATGAGGCCCTGCGAGGTGACCACCACGCCCGGGAACCCCGTGCCCGCTTCGAGGAACTTGTCCGACTGGGCCACGCTCGATTCGAGGCGCGCGCGCCAGGCGGCTTCGTCGGCGCCGCCCAGCCGGCGCGCGGCGGCGTAGGCGTAGGGCAGGGCGCGGAAGAACGCCTCCCGGCCCTCCGTGGCCTTCTGCCAGTGGCGTCGTGCCGCCGCGTCGTCTCCGGCCAGCGACGCGATCTCGCCCGCCGCGTACTGCGCGCGCGGCGCGTCGACGAAGACATCCATGCCGTCCTTCGTGAAGGCAAAGCCCGGCGCCTCGCGGCCGAGGCCTTCCACGATGGCGAGTGCGTCCGCGCCACGGCCAGCCTTGGCCAGGGCCAGCGCTTCGAGCAGCCGGATCTCGACGAACACCTGCCGCACGTTCGTGCCGCCCTCCTCGCGCGCGAAGAAGCGGCCGGACAGGAGCGCCTTCGCCTCGTCCGCGCGGCCGTCCTCGGCCAGGGCGAGGGCGAGGCGCTGGAGCAGCTCGCCGGGCATCTGCGCGCGGTCGGGATAGCGGGAGAGCGCGGCAATACGCTCGGAGGTCGGCCGGCCGAGCAGGCTCAGGGCCTGGTCCGCACCCTGGTAGAGATCCACGTTGGTGGGATCGGCGCTCATGCCCTCCAGGAAAGCGGCCAGCGCGCCCTCCACGTCCCCCTGGATCTGCAGGAGCGTGCGGCCGAGGTCGCGATGGAGAACGGGCAGGCGCTGGTCCAGGCGGCGTGCCTCCTGCCACTCCTGAACCGCGTCCGGCGCGCGGCCGGAGGCGAGGAGGAGCGTGCCCAGGAGGAAGTGCGCGGTCGCGTCCCGGGGATTGGCGGCGAGGGCACGCTGGAACACGACCAGCGATTGCGCGCGGCTCGGGAAGACGTAACGCGTGGACAGCTTCGACGCCGCCGTGTAGTCCACGAGGCCGGACCCACCCTGCTTCTCGCGCGTGTAGCCGCGGTAGTAGACGACCTCCGGATGGTCTTGCGGCGCGACCGCGCCCGGCTCGGTCCGCAGCCCGCCGACCGCCGGATAGCGCCGTTCGAGGAGATCGAGCGCGTCGGCGTAGAGTCCGGCCGCCATGTACTCGGTGGCCAGGTTCAGGACGCGATCGGGGTCCGCGCCCAGGTGCTCCCAGAGCGCGGGGTCGGGCGTTCCCAGGCGCACGGCCTCGTAGCGCAGGAGCGACGAGGTCGGATCGACGGCGCGCCACTCGCGGAGGCGGCGCGTCGCGACGGCGGTGCGGCCCGCGTGGCGGAGGAGCGCGACTTCGAGGGATCCCGCGCGCACCGCGTCGGGAGCGGCGTGCACCGACTCCGTCAGGCGATCGAGAGCCCGTTTGAAATCGCCGGCACGCCCGTCCGCCTGCGCCAGCTTGAGGAGCGCCGGGGCGCGGAAGTCGCGGAAGTGATGCGCGGCCTCCCATTCCCCCCGCGCCCTGCCGTCCTGGCCCAGGCCTTCGTGCGCGAGCCCGAGGTAGTACTGGACCTCCGGGTCGGTCGTGTCCCGCGCCTGCGCCGCTTCCAGCAGGGGCGCCGCTTCCGCGTAGCGGGCGAGGTCCACGGCGAGGCGGCCCGCGGCCTTGAGCAGGCCCAGGCTCTCCGGAAAGCGCTTGCGTCCCTCCGCGTACGTGTCCCACGCGACCAGGCGCTTGCCGTTGAGCTCCTGGTCCGCGCCCGCTTCGAGGACGTCGCCCTCGCTGCGCCGGTCGGGTGGCGGCATCGTGCGCACGGGCTGGGGCCCGAGCCGGATCTCCGACGCAGGCAACATGTCGAACTGGTCCTCGGTGTGGGCGAGGAGCACGTGACCGCCGCCGTCGCGGACTTCGACCGTGTAGTGCATGGCCGCGGGCAGCCCCGCGAACGTGCGCTGCGCCGCCTGCGCGGGCGTGAGGGAAAGAGGCTCGCTGCGCACGACCTGCCCGCCGTCCTTCACCACGAGGGTGCCGCCGCTCACGGCCGCGCTGACGTTCAGGCCCACGTGCACGTCGACCGCCTGCGCCGACGACGCCGGCGTGCGCGTCAGATGCACCGTGGCCTCCGGGTTCGCGCGCGTGATCCCGCCGATCTCCCGCACCGGCATCCAGTACTCGGTGAAGCGGATCGATTCTTGAGGGGCCAGGAAGGCATACGTCTCCTGGTTGCGGAAGAGGCCGGACTGCACCTCGACGTACGCGCTCTCGTCGTCGGAAAGCGCCTTGCGCCAGTCGAGGCCGTCGGGGTCGCTCCCCCACGACCAGAACTTCTTGGTCGGCGAGTCGAGCATCGACGAGTAGTGCACGACCCCGGCCCGCGTGCGCGGGTGGTAGACGCCCATGAACGGCTCGCGGCTGCCGTGGCTGAACTCGGACACCGGTCCGAACTTGTGGTTGCCGACCCCGGTGAGGTCCACGCCCGCCTTGTTCACGGGCCAGGTGTCGATCTCGCGGAAGCCGTGCGAGGCCGTGAACCGCTGCGGGTACTCGATGCGGCTGTCGTCCCAGACACGCACGCCCGCGTTGTTCCACCAGTAGAAGCGATGACGCGTGTCGCTGCGGTTGTAGAGCGCGACGTCCTGTTCCAGGCGCGCCTGGCCGGGGCGCAGGGTCAGGGCGACGCGCCACTGCATGCCGTACACGCGGTCCTGACTCCCCACCCATACCGACGCGCTGCCGTCCGGATTCTTCCGTATCGCGTAGTCGACGGGTGAGACGGTCACCCAGTTGTGGGACACGGGAAAGTTGAACTCGATCCCCAGCGCCGTCCAGGCCCCGCGGTAGGAGACCCGCGCCTTCTTGATGGAGCCGTTCGCGTAGAACATGTCGGCCCCGTTGGCCTTGTCCACGCAGCTGTAGAGGTGACCACCCAGGTCGGGGAGCACCACGACCTTGAGGTACTCGTTCTCGAGGTTGAGCGTGCGCCAACGCGTCACCGCGCGCCGGTCGGTGAGGTCGTGGCGCAGCGTGTAGGGATAGTTGAAGCGCTGCGTCTCGAAGGCGTCGAACGGCGGGTTGACGTCGGGCAGGCCTTCCTCGTACGTGGGCAGGTCGAGCGTCCCCTCCCAGACGCGCACGCCCGCGGCCGGCGCCACCACCGGGGGCGGTGCGGGACCGACCGCGATCGCGGACAGGGGAGGCGCGATCGCGAGACCGAGGGCCACCGCGGCGGACGCGTAGAGAGGGACTCGCAGCGGGTTCATGGCGGGCTACCTTCGGATTCTAGGAACGAACGACAGGCAAACGCAAGGGAAGGCAAAGAAACACAGTCAATCGCAAGACATGGTCGGTCCTACTCGGGGTCAAGTCCCGCGGCCGAAGCGATATCGAGGAAGAGGCGTGCATCCGGGTGCCGCCTCAAGACCGACGCCGGGCAGGCGCAGGTCACGGGTCCCTCCACCGCCGCCGCGACCGCCGCCCGCTTCGCCGGTCCGGGCACGACCGCGACCGCGCGCGGCACGCTCATCAGGAACGGGATCGTCAGAGAGAGGGCACGGCGCGGGACGTCCTCGAGCGTCGCGAACGATCCATCGTGGACCTGCTGATGGCGGCACGGCTCGTCGAGCTCCACCACTCGCACGTTCGCCGGCTCGAAGAAGTCGCACATGGGGGGATCGATGAAGGCCAGGTGTCCGTTCTCGCCGATCCCGAGGATGGCCAGGGCCGGCCGCGCTTCGCGCAGCAGGGCGCCGTAGCGCCGGCACTCCGCCTCCGGATCGCGCGCTTCCCCGGCCAGACCGTGGAAGGCGCACACGGGCACGTGGGCGAACAGGCGGTCCCTCAGGAACCGGCGGAACGAGGCCGGGTGCCCGGCGTCCACGCCGATGTACTCGTCGAGGTGGAACGCGGTGACCCGGTCCCATGGAATCGTGGTGTCCGCCCGCAGCGCGGAGAGCATCTCGTTTTGCGACGGGGCGGAGGCGAAGATCGCGGCCGTGCGTCCGTCCCGCGCCACCTCGCGGCGCAGGTGGGCGGACACGACGTCGGCGGCGGCGCGGCCCATCGACACGCGATCGGGATGGACTTCGATCGCCAGCCGCCCGCGCGCCGCCGTGCGCGCCGTCGTCTCCCTCTCCGTCACGTCACGCATCTCGCGGGCCGCCCAGCGCACGAAATGCGGCAGGGCGACCTCCGGCTCCTCGAGGGCCGGATACCAGCGCTTCTCCCACTCGAAGGAGACCCAGCGGTCGTACCCGCGCGCACGCAGGGCGGAGAGGACCCTTTCCGGAGCGAACTCCCCGCGACCGGGAAGTCTCGGCACCCAGCCGCGCCCCTGCGGAGTCGCCTCGCGCGCCACGTCCTTGAGGTGGACGTGCCGAACGTGGTCGCCGAGGACGGCCAGGCCCTCGGTGGGCGCTTCGCCCACCTCGAACGCGTTCGCGGGATCCCAGAGGACGCCGACTCCCTCCGACCGCCCGGCCTCCAGCACGCTGAGGGTGTCCCCGGCCTGCGCGAAGTCGCCGTGCGACTCGATCCAGACCTCCACGCCGTGTCCGCGCCCGATTTCTCCGAGGCGGGCCAGCGCCGCCGCGATCCAGCCCCGCGTGGTCTCCCGATCCTGCCCCGGTTGGATGCGATCGCCGAACACGCGGATGCCGGGAGCGCCCAGGCGCGCGGCCAGCTCGATCGACCGCACGGCTTCGTCGATGGCCACCTCGCGCGCCGCCGCCTCCGGATGATGGAAGAACGAGCGCGTGTCGACGCAGGAGATCGCGAGCCCGGCGTCGCGCAGGCGAGACGTCGACTCACGCAGGCCCGCGCCGGTCAGCTCCGGACGCGCCCACAGCGCGTCGTCGCCCTCGAGGAATCGGAGCTCCACGCCGTCGTAGCCCAGGCGGCCGGCGGCGTCGATCACGGCGGGGAGGGGCCAGGCCGGACAGCCGAGGGTCGAGAAGCTGAGCTTCACGTCATCCTCCTCAGCATGGAAGGGGTCACGCGATTGCGGACGGGCCGCCCGCGGAAGAAGCGCTCCAGGTCGTCGAGCACGAGGCTCGCGATCGCGCGGCGGACTTCGCATTGGGCGGCGCCGACGTGAGGGGTGAGGATCGCGCCCCGCGCCCGCCGCAGCGGATGCCGGGGCGGCAGCGGCTCCTCGGGATCGGTCACGTCGAGCGCGCAGCGCAGCCGCCCCGAACGCACCTCGCGCGTGAGCGCGGGCAGGTCGACCAGCCCGCCCCGAGCGACGTTGATGACGGTGGCGCCATCCGGAAGGCGGGCCAGCGCGGCGGCGTCGACCAGGCCGCGCGTGCGCTCGGTCAGGGCCGCGGCCAGCACGAGGTCCCGCGAGCGGGGCAGCATCTGTCGCCACGAGGCGGGCGTGCCCCCCGCCCGGCGGATCTCGCGCGCGGCCACGTAGGGGTCGTGGACCAGGAGGTGCGGCCCGAAAGGCGCGAGCAGCGCGGCGATGCGGCGGCCGATCTGGCCGAAGCCCAGGAGCCCGATCGTGCGACCGTGAAGGGTCTCGCCGCCCGCCCCGTCCCGGTGCAGGCGGGCGTAGATCGCGTTCGAAGGCCGGCGCAAGGTCTCGCGATAACCATCCAC
>DASTLK010000425.1:0-5017 GCA_035715025.1 Vicinamibacteria bacterium | reverse complement strand
GGAGGACGAGGGTCACGCCCTCGGCCGTCGCGTCGAACTTCAGCGCGTGGGCCAGGCTGCCTTCGCCCAGGACCACCAGGGGCAGGCCCGTGCGCGCCGCGGCCACGGCCGGGATGAGCAAACGCGCGCCCTTGTTGGCCTCGAGCTTCCCGACGAAGAGGAGGAACCGCTCGGGCAGCGGGAACGAGCACGCGCCCGCCGCCACTGCGCGCGCCTCCGCCGCGTCCACGATGTTGGGGATCACCTGGACACGCGGGATGCCGGCCGCGCGCAGCTCCTCCGCGATGGCGCCGCTCACGGCCAGGGTCGCGCCCGCCCGACGCAGGGCCGCGCGCTTGAGCGCGAGGTCGCCCTGCATGTACGGGATCGCTCCCCAGGAGAGGGGAGCCGGCGCGGGCAGGTGGCCGTCGAGACACCGCGTCATCGCCCCCACGCCGCAGCCCGGGCAGAGCGCGCCGCGGCTGATCCGCGTCGACCAGAAGCACACCGGCCAGTGGTCGCGCACGGTGACGGCCACGCGCTCGGGCCTGTGACCGCCCAGCGCGCCCAGCGCGGAGAGCGAGTGCTGGGCGTGGATGGCGTCCGCCGTCTCCCCGGCCAGCTCGCGCGCGAGGACGCGCGGCACGGAGAGGCGTCGCCGGCCGCGTGCGCTCAACCGCCGGACGCGCAGGCCTTCGAGGTCCTCCGCGCCGGGGCTCGTGGTGAGGACGGTGACCTCGTGGCCGGCCTCGCGGAGGCCGAGGGCGAGCGCCCGCGTGGACCATCCCGCTCCGCCCGCGCGCGGGGGGTAGACCTCGGTGGCCAGCACGACCTTCACGCCGCGATCCGGAGCAGCACGCGCTCGAGCTGCTCGCAATGGCACGCCCAGGAATAGCGCTCGACCACGCGCACGCGGGCGCTCGCGCCCAGCCGCCGGCGCAGCGCGGCGTCGCTCGCGATCTTCGTGATGGCGTCGGCCAGCGCCACGGGATCGCCTTCGCGCGCGTGCAGCCCCTCCTGGCCCTCGCGCACGATCTCCGTGAGCGGCGGGCGGGGGATGGTCACCGTGGGCAGACCCGACGCCATGTACTCGAAGATCTTGAGCGGCGACCAGTAGAAGCCGAGCGCCAGCGCGCGCAGGCGCGCGGGATCATAGGGCGCGACGCCGATGTCTCCGGCGGCGACGATCTCCGGCATCTCCGTGTACGGCCGGCTGCCCAGCCGCCGTCCCCGATATCCCTCTCCCGGCCGGGCGTAGGGTCCGCCCACGAGCAGGAAGTAGAGGTCACCGCGCTCGCGGAGCCGCCTCGCCGCCGCTTCCAGCACGTGCACGCCGTGCCAGGGCCGGAAGCTGCCCGTGAACACGACGGCCAGGGCCCCTTCCGGAACCCCCAGCTCGCGCCGGAGGCCGTCCCGCCGCCGGTCCGGCGAGAACGCGTCGACGTTGGCGCCCCAGGTCACCGTCTCCGTCTTGCCGCGCGCGAACGCCGGGACGATCTCGGGGATGGGCGAGACGAGGGCGGCCGCCTGCCGGCACAGGGACTCGCGATAGCGGCGCATCGGCCGCACGATCAGGGCCGCATCGAGCGCGCGCTTGGCCGAGCGCGGGTGGTCGACGACGGGCGAGTTCACTTCGAGGAGGGAGGGGATCCCTCGTCGCGAGGCGGTGCCGATCCCCTCGCCCCCGAAGTTGTAGTAACGCTCCATGACCACGGCCGGCCGGACCTTTTCCGCGATCGCCTCGACCGCGGGTCGCGCGCGGAAGCGGAAGAGCCGGTGGCGCGGCCGCCAGTCGACCCGATGCCAGACGACACCTGCCTCCTCCTCGCGGGCGGGGCCGCCGTCCGCCGCGATCACGACGTGCACTTCGTGGCCGCGCCGCGCCAGGCCGCGCGCCACCTCGAGGACGTGCACGCTCCCGCCGGTGGCGCCCGGCACCGTCTGGTCGGTGGCCACGTAGAGGATCCTCACGCGCGCTCGCGCGGCACGAGCAGGCCGAAGAAGGGGCCTGTGCGCACGCCGCCGAACAGGACCACGTCGAGCTTGAGGAGCCAGGTCAGGGCCTGGGCCACGCCCATCAGCGCGGCCGAGGGGCGGCGCTGTTCCCCCGCGGGGGCGGCCGGTGAAGGCGCACCGCTGGCCTTCGCCCCGCGCCGGCGCCACTGCTCGAAGAGGCGCAGGCCGAGGTCCTCCACGACCGCCTTGAAGACGACGTTGTAATAGCGGCGCTCCGCCACCTTCAGCCCCGCCCCCGCGCACAGCTCCTCGAAATGCTCGTGACTGCGGATGGCGTTGCGATGGTCGCTCTTGCGCATCGCCTCGCGCTCGTGGTCGATGAGTCCGGCCCGCCCCAGCCGCCGGGCCAGCCGGTTCACCGCGCGCTGGAACGAGGCCAGGCGCGAGGACTCCATGGCGTGCGTGTAGACGAAGAGCCGGCCGCGCGGCCCGAGGGTGCGTCGCGCCTCGAGCAGGACCTCGCGCACGCCCGGCTCGTCGAGGTGCTCGAGCACGTCGAGCGAATACGCGCGCGGGAAGCTGCCCTTGCGGAACGGGAGGCGCCGCAGGTCGCCGAGCACGAGGTCCACCTCGCGCGCCGCGCGGGCGAGGAAGAAGGGCGCGACGTCGAGGCCCGCCGCCCGCCGTCCACCCTGGGCCGCGTAGAGCGCCATCTTGCCCGCGCCGCAGCCCAGGTCGAGCACGGTCTCGCCCGGCGCCGCGCCCAGCATCCGCCGCATCATGTCCGCCTTCACGCGCGCGGAGAGGACGGGCTCCGCCTCCGTGACGTGCAGGCGCTCGTGGAACTCGTGGTCGGCATACTGCGTCACCTCGCCCACCGACGTCCGCGGGACGAGGTCGACCCAGCCTTCCGCCTGCGCCACCGGATAGCGCGCGCCGCAGCACGCGCAGGCGAGGGCCGCGCCCTCGCGCGCGAGCCGTACCTTGTCGGGTCCGCCGCAAGGGCAGGCCGCTCGCGCGGCATAGGGAGCGCACGTCGCCTCGTGGCCGCCCGTGCGCGCGCAGGAGGCGCACCCGCCGGGCTCGAGGCAGACCGGACAGGCGACGGCCTGGAGAAGCGATTCCGAGATCATCGCCCCTCGCGCACGAGACGCTCGCGATCGGTGAAGAACAGCCAGGCCGACCGGCCCAGGTGCCGCGGCACCTGCGTGACCTGGCTGACCGCCACCCGAGGCCATTCGAGACCCTGGCGGTCCATCAGCTTGAGGCCGAACTGCACCATCAGCGAGACGTTCCACCACGCGAAGGCGAGGAGGAGGGCCGCGACCGTGCGCCGACCCATGCGCGTGAGGATGACGGCCAGCAGCGCGGCCAGGCCCCAGGCCAGCAGAGGCGTAGCGGCCACGAATCGCCGCGAGCCGAAGGCGCCGGCCTGGGTCCAGCTGTCGACGGACCCGTTGATCCAGATCTGCAGGAGCAGGGCGACGAGGAGCGCCATCGGCACGGCATCGCCGCCCCGCGCGCGCACCGCGGCGAGCACGAGGCCGCCGGCCGCGAGCAGGAGCAGCGGCGCCCACACGAACAGGCCGTGGGCCGGATCGAACAGCACGGACAGCACGTGCGGGCCGGAGTAGATCATCTTGCGCGCGACCAGGGTCGAGGGCCCCAGCCCGCCGTTGATCGCGCGGTAGGCGAAGAGCTGGGGCACGAAGACGATCACGGCGGAGAGGCCGAGGGTAGCAAGTTGGGCCAGGGCGGCCCCCACGCGCCGCGCACGCAGGCCCTCGAGCGCGATGAGGAGGGCGGGGACGGCCAGGAACAGTCCGTCCTGCTCGCGCACGAGCGCGGCCAGGCCGCCCACCGCCCCCAGGACCATCACGCGCCCGGCCGTGAATCCCTGGCCGCGGAAACGCAGGGTCAGCCAGAGGAGGAGCGTGATCACGAACAGCGAGACGGCGTGCGAGAAGCCGGGACCCAGGGTGACGTAGTACAGGAGCGGTGTGCCCCAGAGGACGGCCGCGGTGGCCCAGGCCGCCGCCGGCTCCGGGAAGCCGCCGAACCGCACGAGCTCGCGGTGGAGCAGGAGCAAGGCCGCCATGCCGTAGGCCCACGACGCGTAGCAGACCGCCATCACGTACGGCCGCGAGAACCCATCCGCGGCCAGCGGCGCGCCCAGCGCCCGCGCGACGAGGGCGGCGCCGTGAGCGAGCAGGTAGGCCGGAGCCCACAGCAGGGCCGTGCCCAGGGGCGCGAAGTTGATGTGCCGGCCCGTGACAGGCTCGCGGAGATCGAGGAACGTGGCCTTGAAGCCGGCCAGCCCGGACGGATCCTGCGCGTAGAAGTGCTCGTACTCGTTCCCGAACTCGAGGTCATGGTCGAACACGGCGGAATGCAGGTACGCGAAGTACTCGATCTCGTCCGCGCCGCGGATCCTCGTCGTGACCAGGGGCAGGGTGAGGACCAGGGCCGCCCACAACGTCCAGGGCCGCGTGCTCACGCCACCTCCGCGAAGACACCGAGGAGGGCCAGGGCGCGCGCCGGCCAACCGTAGGCGGGCGCGGCGGCGTGCGCGGCCCGTGCGAGCGACTCGGCCAAGGCACGATCGTCGAGGACGTGCCGCAGGCCGGCGGCCAGGGCGGCGGCGTCGCCCGGAGGCACGAGCCAGGCCGTCTGGCCGTGGCACAGCACTTCGCGCGTGGAGGGGAGGTCGGAGGCGACGATCGCGCGTCCCGCCGCCATGGCCTCGAAGGCCTTGAGCGGGGAGGTGTGACGCTCCGTCATCGCCGTGCGCAGGAACGGCACCGCGACCACGGTGGCGCGGCGAAGCGCGTCGGCCACGCGCGCCTGGGGGACGAGGCCGGGCATGTCCACGCGCTCTCCGAGGCCCAGGCGGTCCACCAGCGCGCGCACGCGCGCGATGTCCGCCTCGGCCTCGATCCCGCCCAGGATCACCAGCCGCCCGCGCGGGACCTGCGCGAATGCTTCCACCAGGACGTCGACGCCCTTCCAGGGATAGAGCTGTCCCGCGTAGAGGATCTCGGGCTCCCCGTCGGGAAGGCCGGTGAAACCGCCCGCGGGCGGA
>DASTLK010000424.1:0-6909 GCA_035715025.1 Vicinamibacteria bacterium | reverse complement strand
TGGGCATTCGCGACCCCCCCTGAAACCCCCCTCGCGCGGCGCCGCGCTACGCGCGCCGCCGTGCTCTGCGGTCGGGCTTCCCTGATGCGGTCGGGCTTCCCTGATCACGACGCGGCGAGCTTCAGCACGTCGTTCAGTACGCCGGCGGCGGTCACGGCCAGGCCCGCGCCGGGGCCCTTGATGACGAGGGGGTTGTGCCGGTCGTAGCGCCGCGTCGTGAACGCGATCTGGTTGTCGGTGCCGCTCAGGCCCGCGAAGCTGTCGCTGGCCTCCACCGCGGCCAGGCTGACCGACACCTTGCGCTTCGTCACCGTCGCCAGATACCGGAGCACGCGGCTCTGCGCGCGAGCCGTCGCCGCGCGGTCCGCCCACCACGGGTCGAGCTCGCCCAGCCTTTCCAGGAACTCGGGTAGGGGAAGACGAACGTACTCGGACGGGACGAGGGGCTCGATCTCGACGTCCTGCAGCTCGCCGCGGAAGCCGAGGAGCCGGCCGAGGATGAGCGCCTTGCGGGCCACGTCCTGGCCGCTCAGGTCCTCGCGAGGGTCCGGCTCCGTGTAGCCCTTGACCATGGCCGCGCGCAGGGCCGCGGAGAACGGGCGGCCGCTGCCCACTTCGGTGAGCAGGAAGCCCAGCGTCCCGGAGGTGGAGCCCTGGATGCGCGCGACGCGATCGCCGGACTCGTACAGCTTGTAGTACGTATCGAACACGGGCAGCCCCGCCCCGACCGTCGTCTCGTGCAGGATGCGCCGGCCACGCTGCCTGGCGTCCGCCCACAGGGCTTCCGCCACCTCGCGCGGGCCGGCCAGCGGGCGCTTGTTGGCGAGCACGAGATCCATGCCCGAGGCCAGCGCGGAGGAGAGCAGGGGAGCCGTCTCCGCGGCCGTGCAATCGACGAGCACCGGCCGTGACAACGCATGCCGGCCCACGAGGGTCAGCGCGCCCTGGGCATCGCCGGCGCGACCGCCGGGCAGGGCGCTGAGCGACTCGCCACGCCCCTTGGCCGCCGCGATCTCGGAGAGACGGCGACGGGAGAGGCCCTTGGGCTCGAAGACGAACCCCGTGCTGTCCACCACCGCCATCGCCCGCAGCGCGGGTGGCGTGCCGTTGCGCTGGGCGATGAGGTGGGCGAGCTGGCGGCCGACCTTTCCGAATCCCAGCAGCACCACGTCGGTGTGGGGGGCGGCGGCGTGCGCGCCCCCGCCGATCTTGGCCAGCTGGAACTGATCGTGGATCTGCTGCTGGGCCTTGGCCGCGTCCGTGCCTTGCACCACCACGGAGAGATTCAGCTCGGACGAGCCCTGCGCGATCGAGACCACGTTGATGCCCACCGTGGACAGCGCGGCAAAGACTCGGGGCACGACTCCCGGCGTGTTCGCCATCCCCGGCCCGACGACGGCGAGGGTGGCCATGCCCGGCCGCACCTCGACGCCGTCGATCTCGCGCCGTGCGATCTCTTCTGCGAAGGCCTCGAGCAGGGAGGACTTCGCGCGGGCGGCGCTGCTCTGGGGCACGGTGAAGCAGATCGAGTGCTCGGACGAGGCCTGCGAAATGAGCGACACCGAGATGCCGCTGCGGTGCATCGCGCCGAAAGTGCGCGCGGCGATGCCGGGAACTCCGAGCATGCCGTTGCCGGCGACCGTGACCAGCGCCTGGTCCTTGACCGCGGACACGGCCTTGACGGGGTAGCGGGTCAGGGTGCGCCGGCCCGAGACCTCGGTGCCGGTGGAGGCCGGATCGGCGAAGGGCCGGACGCGCACGCGCACGTCGCGCCCGATGATCGGGGTCAGCGCGCGCGGATGGAGCGCCTTGGCGCCGTGGTAGGCGAGCTCCGCGGCCTCCCGCACGTGGAGCTGCGGGATGAGGCGGGCGTCGGGCACGGTGCGCGGATCCGCGGTGAGCAGACCGGGCACGTCCTTCCAGAGCGAGACCTCGCGCGCGCCCAGGGCACGGCCGATCAGGACGGCGGTGACGTCGGTTCCGCCGCGGCCCAGGGTGGCGAGCTGTCCGTCCGGAGTCGCGCCGAAGAACCCGGGCACGACCGGGATGGTGCCCGCGCGCAGGAGGGGAAGAAGCACGCGGCGCGTGGCCACGTCCGTCGCCTTCAGGTCGGGGGCGGCGTTGCCGAACTGGCCATCCGTGCGGATGAGCTGCAGGGCATCCACGTAGGCGGAGGCTCGACCCGTCGCGTGCAAGGACGCGGAGAACAGGTGCGCGGAGAGCCGCTCGCCGCGCGCGACCAGCTCGTCCTTCGTGCGCGGGGTCAGCTCGCGCACGATCGCGATGCCCTGGGCCAGGGTGGCCAGCTCCGTCATCGAGGCGTCGATCACGGAGAGGATCGCGTCCAGCACGGGCCCGGGTACGACCAGCGCGCGCGCCACCTCGGCGTGCTTCTTGCGCAAGCGGTCCGCGATGGCGGCCAGGGGCTTGGGATCGCCGACCCGGGCCTTCTCCGCGCCCTCCAGGAGCAGGTCCGTCGTCCCGGACATCGCCGACACCACGATCACGAGCTTGCCGTCCTGCTGGCCGACGATGCGCACGGCGTGCGCGAAGGCCGGGGCGTCCGCCAGTGAAGCCCCTCCGAACTTGTGGACCTGGACGGTGCGCATCATGCCCGCGCGTGAGCGCGCGCGCCCTCCGGGCCCTGCGCGGCCCAGAACTCCTCGAACTCGTCGAGCCGCCCGTCGATGACGGCGGAGAACGGCGGCTTCTCGGACAGCGCCTCCACCGTCTTGAGACCGTGGCCGGTGAGGAGGAGGACGACCCGTCCGCCGTCGTCGAACGCGCCCGCACGAGCGAGGCGTCCCGCCGCCGCCACCACCGTGCCCCCCGCCGTCTCCGCGAAGAGGCCTTCGCTACGGGCGAGCAGGCGCATGGCGTCGACCACCTCCGGATCCGTCGCCTCCTCCGCCCGGCCTTCCGTGCGTCGGATGGTGGCCACCGCCGTCATCCCGTCCGCGGGGTCGCCGATGGCGAGGCTGCGCACGATCGTGGAGGGCTTCACGAGGGGAAGGCGGTCGAGGTTTTCCTTCCACGCGCGCACGACGGGCGCGCATCCCGCGGCCTGGGCGCCGTGCAGCGAGTAGGGCCGCCGCTCGACGAGCCCGAGCTCGGTGAGCTGGCCGAACGCCTTGTCCACCTTCGTGATCAGGCTGGCGCCGGCCATCGGGCAGACGACGTGGCGCGGCAGCTGCCAGCCGCCCTGCTCGGCCAGCTCGAAGCCGACGGTCTTCGAGCCCTCGCTGTAATAGGCGCGCAGGTTCACGTTGACGAGGCCCCAGCCGAAGCGGTCCGCGATCTCCGTGCAGAGCCGGTTCACGCGGTCGTAGTTGCCGCGGACGCCGAC
Source organism: Vicinamibacteria bacterium (assembly GCA_035715025.1). Classification (GTDB taxonomy): domain Bacteria; phylum Acidobacteriota; class Vicinamibacteria; order Fen-336; family Fen-336; genus AA29. The sequence continues at coordinate 3,563 of DASTLK010000424.1, read as the reverse complement.
GAGCGTGGCCCCGTAGACGGCGGTGGCCGTGAGCTTGGCCGCTTCGAGGTCGACGGGGACGAGCACCACCGCGCGCAGGCCGGCCGAGGCTGCGCCCGCGGCGACGGCGTTGGCGAGGTTTCCGGTGGAGGCGCAGCCGACGGTGTCGAGGCCGAATTCCTTCGCCTTGCTGAGGGCGACCGCGACGAGCCGATCCTTGAACGAGAGCGTGGGATGACAGGCCGCGTCGTACTTGACCCAGAGGTCGCGGATGCCGAGCGCCGCTCCCAGCCGCGGGGCCGGCAGCAGGGGGGTGAAGCCGGTGCCGCGGCCGACGGTCGGCTCGCCGTCCAGGGGGAGGAGCTCGGCGTAGCGCCACAGGTCGCGCGCGCGAGTGGCGATGGTCTCGCGGGTGAAGGTGCGGCGCACCGCCTCGAGGTCGTAGACGGCCTCGAGGGGGCCCCAACACTCCGCGCAGGCGGCGATCGGCTCTTTGGGCCAGCTTCGCCCGCACTCCTTGCATTTGAGACCCGTGATGTGGCCCATCGCTTCTCCTATGGCCGAGCGCCGAAAAACAAAAGGCCCCGCGGCTTTCGCCGGGGGCCTCGTTTGCCGCCGCTCTGGCTGGTGCGCTAGCCGGCGGGGCAGGCCCCCACGCAAATGCGAATGCCCCGCATCGCGATGGAGCCCGCCGGGGTCGTCATCGACCGTGTCCGCTGCATGTCGTTGGCAAGGAATGTAGGGCCTCGGACGCCGGCTGTCAACTTCATGACACAGTTCGCCTCCGGGCGGAGGGGCTCGCCGAGGCGTAGGATGCGCCCTTCGGGGGGGGAGATGAAGGACCTCACGAAGGGACCGGTGGCCGGGCACATCCTGCAGCTCTCGCTGTTCATCGCGATGAGCACGACGTTCCAGACCCTGTACTTCCTGGCCGATCTCTATTTCGTGGGCAAGCTGGGAAAGGAGGCCATCGCGGGGGTGGCCCTGGGCGGGAACCTGATGATGCTCGTGCTCGCCCTCACCCAGTCACTCGGCGTGGGCGCGACCGCGCTCATCGCGCAAGCGATGGGCCGCCAGGATCGCCAGCGGGGCGAGCGGCTGTTCAACCAGGCCCTGGTGCTGTCGAACGTGGTCGGCCTCACCTTCGGCGTGGCCGTGTTCGCGCTGCGGCAGGCCTACTGCCGATGGCTCGCCGCCGACGCCGCCACCGCTGCCCTCGGCGTCCAGTACCAGAACTGGTTCATCCCGGCGCTGTTCCTCCAGTTCCCGCTCGTCGGCATGAGCGCGGCCCTGCGCGGGGTGGGCGACATCAAGGTCCCTACCGCGATCCAGATCGGGACCGTGATCGCCAACATCGTGCTCGCCCCTACGTTGATGTTCGGATGGGTCACGGGGCGGCCGCTCGGCGTTGCCGGCGCTGGCCTCGCTTCGCTCGTCGCCGTCGCGATCGGGTGCGTGGCTTTCACCACCTACTTCCGCCGGCCGGCGAGCCCGATGCGTTTCCGCGCCGCGGACTGGCGCCCCGAGCCCCGGATGTGGTGGGAGATGCTGCGCATCGGCCTTCCCGCGGGCGGCGAGTTCGCCCTGATGTTCGTCTACATGATCCTGGTGTACGACATCCTCCGGCCGTTTGGCGCCGCCGCCCAGGCCGGATTCGGGATCGGAGTGCGGGTGATGCAGTCCCTGTTCCTGCCCGCGGTGGCCATCGCCTTCGCGACGGCACCCGTGGCCGGCCAGAACTTCGGAGCCCGGCTGGGACCGCGGGTGCGGCAAGCCTTCTATTCCGCGGCGGGCATGGCCGCGGCCGTGATGCTGGTCCTGACCCTCCTCTGCCACATCGCGCCCGACGCGATGATCCGCGTCTTCAACCGCGATCCGGCCGTGGTGGCCTTCGGGGCGGAGTACCTTCGCATCATCAGCTGGAACTTCGTCGCCAGCGGCGTCGTGTTCGTCAGCTCGAGCGTGTTCCAGGGGATGGGGAACACGCTACCCCCGCTGGGCAGCTCGCTGACGCGTCTGCTGCTCTTCGCCGTCCCGGCCTACGCCCTGGCCCGGCAGCCGGGGTTCCAGATGCGGCACGTCTGGTACGTGTCCCTGGCGTCGGTCGGGATCCAGACGTGCGTGAACCTCTGGCTGCTGCGCCGCGAGTTCGATCGCAAGCTCGGCTTCCCGCCCTTGCCGACCACGGTCGCCCTCGCCGCTCCGTCCTAGTCCCCCGGCCCGAGCCGGGCTATCGGTGCTTGGACCGGTACTCGTCGCTATTGCGCAGCGCGTTCACCACCTGCTGCTCGGTCCAGCGATCGTTCATGATCCGGGCCTTGTAGTCCCTCATGCCGTTGCCGTCGGGCTCGCGGTTGAGCACGGACAGGTACGCGCGGCGAACGATGTCCGAGGCCTCCGCGTCGCTGAGGTTCCTCTGGCTCCTCGCCTGGTCGTTCCTGAAGCCTGGCCCTTGGCCGTGCCTCTCCTGGCTGCGGCGCAGCGCGGTGCGAACGTCCTGCTCGTCCCAGCCCCGCTCGATGATGTTGCGGCGGTAGGTCTCGAGGCCGCCGGGATCGGGCTCACGGCCGAGGATGTCCTGATAGGCACGGCGGATGATGCGGTCGGCGGAGGCCGTGCGGGCGGGCCCGGAAGCATACTCCGGGCTGTTGCGCAGCGCTTCGCGCACGTCCTGCTCCGACCAGCCCCTGTCGATGATGTTGCTGCGATACGTCCGCATGCCCTCCGCGTCGGGGTCGCGGCCGAGGATGTCCTGGTAGGCCCGTCGCACGATGGCTTCCGGCCTCATGCCGCGGCGGTTGGTGGAGTAGCGCTGGTAGTCCGTGCGGCTGCCGAGGTCGCGGCGGACGTCGGCCTCGCTCCAGTTGTTGTCCTCCATGAGATTGCGATACCGCCGCAGCTCGCTTCCCGTGGGCTCGCGGTTGAGGACGGATTGGAAGGCCCGCCGGATGGCGTCGTCCTCCCGGTCGTAGAGCATCGGGGCGAGGCCCTTGAGCGCGGCCGCCCCGGAAAGGTGCGCCCGTTCCTGGGCCATCACGGGGGCGGCCACCGACGTGGTCGCGGTGATCCCAGCGAGTACGATGATGGTCGTCAGCCTCATGCGTCCTCCTGTTGAGGTTCCTGAGAAGAGTATCCGCCGAACAGACCTCCTCATCTTTCGTCGGTGGTGGAATCTGTCCGTCGGTTTGACCGCCGCATTCTGAGTGGTGAGTTCGGGCCGAGTCGCGGTATAGGATCAAGTTCGTGGGGAGGTCCAGTGATGGACGAGCCATTCAAGGGATTCCCGCCGGAGAGCCTCCAGTTCTTCCGCGAGCTCGCCGCCCACAACAAGCGCGACTGGTTCCTCGCCCACAAGGACGTCTACGAGCGGGCCTGCCGTGCACCGATGCAGGCGCTGGCGGCGGAGCTCGAACCACGGCTGGGCAAGGCCAAGATCTCACGCATCAACCGCGACGTCCGGTTCTCCCGCGACAAGGCGCCCTACAAGACCTACATCGCCGCCGGAATGGGAGGGAATTACATCTCCCTCTCTCCGGAGGGCCTCTTCGTCGGCGGGGGATTCTATGGAGCCGACCCCGGCGCCC
>DASTLK010000423.1:0-2796 GCA_035715025.1 Vicinamibacteria bacterium | reverse complement strand
ATGCATCACCCTTTCGCTCGCCGTGCCCTGCTGCGCCTCCTCGCCGATCACGTTCGCGTGGATGCGGACGACGGTGGAGCGCAAGGCCAGAGCGGGGTCGGCGGCCAGCAGGTCCTCGACCGCGCGCATGAGCGTGGTCTTGCCCGAGCCCGAGGAGCCCACGAGGAGGATGTTGCCGACACGCAGGCCGGCCAGCTTCTTGGCCAGCGCGACCGAGACCTCCCGCACCGCGTCCACCTGGCCCAGCACGCGCTTGCCCAGCGCGGCCGCGATCTTGGCGGGGGAGGGAACGGCAGGGGCAGGGCTGCTCATCGACGCCTCCTCAACACGGCCAGGCAGTCGCCCGGCTCGTAGCGGTCGTCCATGTGGACGAGCGCTCCCCGCCGCCGCGCGAAGTCCAGGACGGCGGCGCGCCGGTGCCAGTGCAGCCAGCGCGCGCCCGCGAGGTCCGGAGTGCAGAGGAAGTTGAACACGAGCCAGTCGTGGGTCGCGTCCCAGGCCTCCCCGAGGCTTCGGTAGAACTGGCGCGAGGAGAGGAGATTGAGCGAACCGGAGAAGATCACGACCTCGGCCCCGACGCGCAGCGTGTCCGGGTCCTTCACGAAGTCTCCCTCGACGATCGTGGAGTTCACGTAATCCCGGCGGCGCGCCGCGCGCACGAGCCAGGGCTGCGCCTCCAGCCCCACGTAGTGCGCAGGCAGGATGCCGCGCCTGCGGAGAAAGCCGAGCAGGTCCGCCGGACCGCAGCCCACGTCGAGGACGCGGCGACCCGCGAGCGGGCAGGCCCGGACGATGGCCTCGAAGCGGACGATCTGGTCGCGGCGCCCGACCCACAGGAGGGCGCGGGCTCCCTTCGCCTTCCGCCGGCGCGCCCGGGAGTACGGCTCGAGGTAGGAAGGGGCGCGCTCAGCCATGCCGGAGTGGACACTACACCCAGTCGGACGCCGCGCAATCCTGGATCTGCTCCAGAAGTCGGCGCACGGTCCGGCGTGGATCGGAGTCGAGTCCCATGAAGTCACGGGGCCGGCCGCGCGCGGTGAGCAGCGCCTCGATGCGCTCGTGCGCGGCCACGATCGCCTCGCAGGCCCCCATCAGGCGGCGCGTACAACGTTCCAGCGGTCAGGCATTCGATCCACCACGACGAGGCCCCCAGCCCGAAAGGTAGGCCGTGGCGCCCCTCCGGTTGTCAAGCGCAGGCAAAACCTTGGTGATTGAACGTGATCGGTGGGGACGGCTCAGGTCTCAGATGGGCGGACGCTGGGCCCGATCGGGCCGACCGATTCCTCGAGCAGGACGGTGAGCTTGTCGTCGCCTTCCAGCGATTCCGGGCAGTTGACGCGGATGTTGCTGCGCCCGTACCGCGTCACGATTCCGGCGAGCCACACCTTGAGCGCGCCCTCGCCCCTGAACTTCCTCGATTCGAGCAGGCGCGGGTCGTCATCTCCCGTCGTCCATAGCATGGCCGAGAGCAGCGCGCCCGCCTTCGATCGCTCGATGACGAGTAGGACTGACATCCTGATTCGATTCTAGGCCGGTGCCGGCTCCGCGGGTCAGCCATGAGGAGATTCCGTTCGTGATGCCGGCGCTCGACGAGCCCTACGGCGGCTGAGTCAGGCGGCCTTGCGAGAGAGCGAAGCGACCCTGGCCCGAACGCGACCGATCAGGTGGATGAGGGCGGCCGCGTATTCCTCGGACTCCAGGCGATGTCCGTGGATGCCCCAGCCCTCCCATCCTCCGTCCGCGGCAGAATCGGGAAGCGACGACTGCATCTGTTCGGGCAAGGCGCGGATCGCCCCCAAGAGCGCTTCTGCCACCGGCCTTCCGCCCTCGTCGAGACACCATCCGACGACGGCCCAACCGTGCGCGGTGTGCCGCCCTTCGTCCGCGGCGATCTCCTCGAGGGCGGCGCGAATCGCGGGCACCTCGCACCGCCGAGCCAGCTTGGCGATGATGCGGGCGGAGACTCCCTCGTGGAGCGCTCCGTCGACCAGCGAGTCGACGGCGAGCTTCGCCAGGGCGAGCGTCCGTGACCGCGGAAGCGTCGCCACACGCTGAGCCTGCGGAAACGGACCCGGGCTCACGCTCTTGCCGTCAAGGGCGCGCGCCAGGGAGAAGCACAGCTCGGTGTGGCGGATCTCGTCGAGGGCGTCCCGATTGGCGGCCGCGATCAACGCCGGCGGCGCGCCCAGTGCCATGAGATCCAGGGTGAGCCGCGCGAATGCCGCGACGGAAGCGTGCTCGGTCTTCCCGTTCTCGCGCCATTGATCGGCCAGGCCGGCCGGCGTGTCTGCGTGGCCATCCAGAACCAACTCGGGCGTCGTCCACTCGGGACTCGTGCGAAGGTTCGGCAGCAGCACGCGGCCGAACCGCCGCAGCTGACGGCCGCGCGAAAAGCCCACGGTCGAGACATAGGCGATGAGCATGCCGAAGCCGGCCATGACGAGATTGCCGAGGATCCTGGGTAGCGACTCCAGGAACCCGTACCCGTCTGTCGTCCCCGCGTAGACCGCGCGAGAGAGAGCGACGATCCCGTGGACTGCCCTGACGAGCGCGATGAGCGTGGTGACGGCGAAGAGGACGGCTCCGGTCATTGCGATCACTTCGGAGACTCGTGAAGGCGCGCCAAGGCCGTTCGCCATGATCGCGATGAAGATCACCAGAATGGACACGCCCAGGCAGGCGGGCGTACTCAGCCGCAGCCCTCTGGCGGCCGAAGGTTTTCCAGCATCGACGATTGCCGGTGACGCGGGCGTAGAGGGTGCGTCCATGGTCGGCTGAACTTCGACGTCCACAGGG
>DASTLK010000422.1:0-2686 GCA_035715025.1 Vicinamibacteria bacterium | reverse complement strand
AGAACCTGCCCGCGGGTCTCACCAAGGAGTCCTGGCCGCCCAACACCTTCGCCGCACTGGGCGGCGGTGATTACGGCACCGCTTGGACGGAGCGCGCAGAGATCTACCATCTCGTGCGCGACGCGAAGATCACCGGCTTCGCCATCGTCTCCGGCGACCGCCACAGCTTCTGGGCCGGGCTGGCGGCCAAGGCGCTGCCCCCCGCCGCGTTCGAGCCCGTCGGTGTCGCCTTCATCACCGGCTCCATCTCCGCTCCCGGCCTCGTGGAGGCCTACGAGCATCGGTTCCCCAAGGACCATCCGCTGCGCGCGCTCTACGTCGCGGACCTCGGCGGAGAGAAGAAGCCGGCGGTGAACCTCCTGATGCACCACGGCGTGCGCGCCTGCCTGGAGTACCAGCGCACCGGAGACGCCGCCGTCGCCCGGCGGGCGTCAAACCCGGACCTCGCGCCGCACCTCGCGTTCCTCGACATGGGCGGCCATGGCTACGCGATCGCGCGCTTCGACGCCGACACGGTGGAGTGCGAGTTCGTGTGCATCCCGCGGCCGCTGGAGCGCAGCGCCGGAGAGGACGGCGGTCCCCTCCGCTACCGGGTCACGCACCGTGCGTCCCGCTGGAAGGCCGGGGAGCGTCCGCGGCTGCAGCAGCGCGTGCTCGAGGGCGATCCCGGCCTCTCCTCGTAGACTCACGCGGCGGTGGAACGGCCACCTCAGGCGGGAATCCGCAGCCGCTGGTGCGCGTTGCCCCACACGATCTTCTGGAAGACGTCCGCCGCGGTGGCCTGCTTCAGGAGGCTCAGCGTCTCGCGCGCCACACACTTGCCGGCCATGCGTGCGGCGGCGGGATTGTTGTTCTGGCTGACTCCCCCGCCGTGTCCGTCCGCGCAGCTGCAGTCGCTGCCGAACATCAGCTTGTCCTGATGGCGTTTCAGGAAATCGGCCGTGAACGCGGCATCGCGCGACATGGCGTTGTTGCCGGAATTGGCGGACAGATCGCCGAAGAGATTGGGATAGTCGCCGAGCAGCTTGTCCGTCACCCCGCCGCGCTTGATGGGACCGGTCGGATAAGCCGCTTCATTCCGATAGTCCGCGCTCACGTTGGCCCAGAAGGCATCGGCATGGCCGATGAAGGTCGTCTTGGGGTAAGCCTTGAGGATCGACTCGAACGTCCTGGCATAGCCGGTGCTCCAGGCGCCTTCGTTCGGGAAGTGATCGACCTCCTGGAAATGGATCAGCAGCGGAACGCGCAGATCGCCGGCGAGGGCATAGATGCGACGCAGCTCCGGGCCGTCCGCGGCGACATGGAACTTCAGCTCGCCGAAGCCCTGGGCGCCATCCTTGACTGCCTGCGTGAGCACCTGCTCCGCCTCGGGCTTCGTCACGTCGGAGCTGCCAAACCACGTGAACCGGCCCGGTGCCGCGGCCTGCAGCTCCGTCACCTGCGCGAGAGCGTCTCCGCGGGTGAGCAGGTTCGCCTTGGTGACCCCCGCGCCGTCGAGGTGCGCGAGGTTGGAGGCCGGCTGCGGACGCAGATGGAAGTGAAGGTCGAAGACCGGCGCCCCCCATTCGTTCACGGGGGTGCCGGTGCCCCGCCCCCGGAGCGCGGGAACGACGGCGGCGAGCGTCCCGAGGAATTCACGGCGGTCGATCACGAGTCCTCCTTTCACTTCTCCTCCGCGATGCGCGCGTCCAGCGCCTTGGTCCCGGTCGCGGCGTACGCGCGGCAGGCCTTGTCGTCGACGAACGCGTCGGCCTCTCCCTTCTGCCGCCGGGACAGCTTCTCGTCCATGCGCACGAATCCAGGGTGGGTACTGAGCAGGACGTCGCAGGGAAGGCCCCCGATGGTAGCGATGCTGCGGCGGAAGGTCTCCACGATCGAGGGATGGCTCGCATCGCCGGTGTAGCGGAACCCGGGCGCGGAGACCGGAGTGATGCTGTCCGCGTAGACGACGCTGAGGCATCGATCGCCGTCGCAGGAGCGCCAGGTCCAGGTCGTGCTGCCCGGAGTATGACCGGGCGTGAGGTGCGCCGTGACGGCCAGAGGTCCCACGCGCAGAGTCTCACCGTCCTTCACCACCGATACGACCTTCACCGGCGGAAACGCCATCACGGCCCCGAGCCCTGCCTGCGGGTCGTCCGGCACCGGGCCACCACGCTCGATCGCTTCCGCACCGCGCGGGCTTGCCGCCACCCGGGCGCCACTCGCCCGCTGGAGCGCCCGAATGCCCCCGGCGTGGTCGAAATGGGCGTGCGAGTTCAGGATCAGCTTGACGTCTTCCGTACGGAACCCAAGCGCGCGGATGTGCGCGTCGATCAGGGGCGCCGATTGCGGCAGCGCGCCGTCGATCAGCACGTGGCCGTCCTTCGACGTGATGAGGATCGAGGACAGGCCGGCGACGCCCACGTAGTAGGTGTTACCGAAAACCCGGAAGGGCTCGCGATCGCCGTTCCACTCCGCGCAGGAGCCACACACGCTCGCAGTATCGGCCACGAGCGGCGAGCTCGCGGGCGCGCCCACCGCCAGAGCGGCGAGGAAGAGGGCGACGGCGGTCACGGCAATGGCACCGGGGACGATCTTGATCATCGAGGTCTCCTGGGGATCCGTACTACTCTAAACGCGCCGCCGACTCGGTGAGAAGGGGAGGTTCCGATGCTCGAGGTCACCGTTCGCGTGAAGCTCGCCCGCG
>DASTLK010000421.1:0-3683 GCA_035715025.1 Vicinamibacteria bacterium | reverse complement strand
CCCTCGAGATCAACCCCCGCCTGTCCGTGGCGCACAAGCTCTACGCGCACCTGGAGTCGGACATGGGCCAGGCGGAGCGGGCGATCGTGCGGCTGCTGAGCCAGGCCAACCGCCACGGCAACGACCCCGAGCTGTTCGCGGGGCTCGTCCACGCCTGTCGCTACTGCGGGCTCTTCGAGCAGTCGATCGCCTCGCACCGGGAAGCGCGCCGGCTCGACCCCAACGTCCCCACCAGCGTCGAGCAGACCACGATGATGACGGGGGACCTGGAGCGGCTCATGGCCATCGAGCCTTCGCTCGTCGTGGCGGGGGCGGACGACGGGATTCGCGTCATCGGCCTCGGCCTGGCCGGGCGGCGGGAGGAAGCGCGCCGCGCCCTGGAGGGGATGCGACGGACGACGCGCATCGCGACCTTCAACTCCTGGGCCGAATACCTCCTGGCCTGGCTCGACAAGCGCGCCGCCGACATGTGGTCCAACAACCTGTCCGCGCTGGAAGGGCTCAAGATCCGGGACGACCCCGAGGCCATCTTCCAGGAGGGGTGGCTGCTCTGCGACGTGGGGGAGCATCAACGCGGGCTCGGATTCCTGCGGCGCGCGGTCGAGAAGGGCTACTTCGTGGCCCCGACGCTGACGGGCAGCCGCCACTTCGACGCCCTGCGCGGCGATCCCGGGTTCGAGGAGGTCCTGTCCCTCGCGGAAGCGGGCCGCGATCGCGCGCGGGCCGCGTTCCGCGAGGCCGGCGGCGAGAGGCTTCTCGGACGGTGAGGGATCCCGCGCCGTGAAGACCCTGTCGCGGCCGAGCGACAAGGCCGAGGTCCTGCGGCGCCTGAAGGACGTGGGCCCGGAGAGCGCGCGGCGCTGGGGCCGCATGTCGGCGCCCCAGATGGTGTGCCACCTCGCGGACGCCTTTCGCGTGGCCCTCGGTGAGAAGGCGGTGAGCCACGTTCCCGGGATCCTCAATCACACGATCGTGAAGTGGGTCGCCCTCTACGCTCCCCTGCGCTGGCCGCCGGGAATCCTCACGCGACCCGAGCTCGATCAGGAGCTCGCGGCCTGCACGAGGCCGGGCGACTTCGCGACGGACGTGGCGCAGGTCGAGGCCCTCGTCGAGATCCTCACCTCGCCCAAGGTGGGTTTCGCCTGGCCGTCGCACCCGATCTTCGGCAAGATGTCTCATGACGATTGGCTGCGGTGGGGCTACCTCCACACCGACCATCACCTTCGCCAGTTCGGTGCGTAGGCCTGCCTTCATCGGCGTCTTCACGCTCGGTCTCGGCCTCGCCGGCTGCGCCCAGCCGACGGAGCCTCGCGTCTGCACCGCCATCGCGGTGGACGCGCTGGTCGTCACCGTCGTCGACAGCGCGTCCGGCCAGCGCCTCTGCGACGCCACCGTCACCGTGATCGACGGGGCCTTCACGCAAGAGCTGCGGCCGTTCCCGGCCGTCACCGAGTGCACCTATTCGGGACCCACCGAGCGCGCGGGCCAGTACGAGGTCCGAGTTTCGCGGTCGGGCTACGTCCCCGCCACCATGACGAACGTGCGCGTCACCGCCGATGAGTGCCATGTCATCCCGGTGAAGCTGACCGTGTCGTTGCGGCGGGTCGAGTAGCCCGGGGCGGATCGGACACCCGGCAGCATGGCGATCCCGTCCGGCCTCCCGCTCTCCGCGCTGACCGCGCTCGTGGAGCGGGTGCGCGCGACGTCCAAGAAGAACGAGAAGGTCGGCCTCATCGCGGACGTGCTCAGGCAGGCGCGCGGACGCGAGGCGGAGCTGCTCGCGATGTACCTGACGGGCACGCTCCCGCAAGGCCGCATCGGCCTGGGCTGGGCCGCGATCCACGCCGCCCTCGAGGGCGCGCCGCCGCCGCAGGGTGACCCGCTCGCCCTTGTCGATGTGGACCGCGCCTTCGAGGGGCTGGCCGCCGAAGGGGGCGCCGGCTCCGCCGAGCGCCGGACCCGGGCCCTGCGTGCGCTGCTGGCGCGCGCGCGTGAGGACGAGCGCCGGTTCCTGGCCGCGCTGGTGCTGGGCGAGGTCCGGCAGGGCGCGCTCGACGGCCTCGTGCAGGACGCCATCGCGCGCGCGGCCGGCCTTCCTCCGGCCGACGTGCGCCAGGCCGCGATGTTCGCGCCCAGCCTGGGCGAGGTGGCCCGCGCGGCGCTGGAGGACGGAGCGAGCGGCCTCACCCGCTTCTCGCTGCGCCTCCTGGCCCCGATCGCCCCCATGCTCGCCAGCACGGCGGAGGACACCTCCGAGGCGCTCGAGCGCCTGGGCGAGGCCGCCTTCGAGTACAAGCTCGACGGCGCGCGCATCCAGCTCCACAAGGCCGGTGACGAGGTGCGGGTCTTCACGCGCGAGCTCCGGGACGCGACCGCACGCCTTCCGGAGCTGGTGGAATGGGCGCGCGCATTGGAGCCGCGCGAGCTCGTGCTGGAGGGGGAAACCATCGCCCTGCGCGCCGACGGCCGGCCGCATCCCTTCCAGGTGACGATGCGGCGTTTCGGGCGCTCGAAGGACGTGGAGGCGGCACGGCACGAGCTGCCTCTCTCGTCGTTCTTCTTCGACTGCCTCTACCGCGAAGGCGAGGGGGCCCTGATCGGCCTCCCCTACGCGCAGCGCGCGGAGCAATTGGCCGGCATCGTCCCCGAGCGGCACCGCTTGCCGCGCCTGATCACGCGCGACCCGGAGGACGCGGACCGGTTTCTCCGCCAGGCGCTGGCCGCGGGCCACGAAGGCCTGATGGCCAAATCGCTGGAGGCGCCCTACATGGCCGGCCACCGCGGCTTCCACTGGCTGAAGCTCAAGGCGGCGGAGACCCTCGACCTCGTGATCCTGGCCGCGGAATGGGGCAGCGGCCGCCGCCAGGGGTGGCTCTCCAACCTGCACCTGGGCGCGCGCGACCCGGAGAGCGGCCGCTTCGTGATGCTGGGCAAGACATTCAAGGGCCTCACCGACGAGATGCTGCGCTGGCAGACGGAGACACTGCTGTCCTTGGAGACCGGCCGTGACGGCCACATCGTGCACGTGCGGCCGGAGCTGGTGGTCGAGATCGCGTTCAGCGACCTGCAGGAGTCGCCGCGCTATCCGGCGGGTCTGGCCCTGCGCTTCGCGCGCGTGAAGCGCCACCGGCCGGACAAGCGGGCCGCCGAGGCCGACACGCTGGGGACGGTCATGGAGATCTTCCGGCGCCAGCGGGCATAGACTTCGCTCGGAGGGATCACGATGAAGGCGCCGCTTCTCTTGCGAATCGCTTCGATCATCAGCGGCCTGACCGCGGCCGGCCATACCCTGGGCGGACGGCAATCCTGGTCGCCGGCCGGGGAGACGGAAGTCCTGAGGGCCATGAAGGCCGTGAGCTACCACGTCATGGGCGTGGACCGGACCTTCTGGAACTTCTATGCCGGTTTCGGCTTCACGATCAGCGTCTATCAGCTGCTGCAGGCGGTGCTGCTCTGGCAGCTGGCGACGATCGCGAAGGACCAGCCGCGCCGCGTTCGTCCCCTGATCGCATCCTTCTTCCTGGCCACGATCGCCTGCGGTCTCATCGCGTGGAAGCTGATCTTCGTGGTGCCCGTGGTGTTCTCGGGCGTGCTGGCGGCGTGCCTGGGGCTGGCCTACATCGCTGCCGGCGCCCAGACCTCGTGATCATGCGCCCCCCCGTGCTCGCCCTGGCGACGCTCGC
>DASTLK010000420.1:0-3659 GCA_035715025.1 Vicinamibacteria bacterium | reverse complement strand
CGTCGGCAAGACGTCACTGGGCCGGTCGATCGCGTCGTCGATGGGGCGCAAGTTCCATCGCATCTCGCTCGGCGGCATGCGTGACGAGGCGGAGATCCGCGGGCATCGCCGGACCTACATCGGCGCGCTGCCCGGCCAGATCATCCAGGGCCTGCGCCGCGCGGAGAGCCGGAACCCCGTGTTCATGCTCGACGAGGTGGACAAGCTGGGCGCGGACTTCCGCGGCGACCCGTCCTCGGCGCTGCTGGAGGTGCTCGACCCGGAGCAGAACAACACGTTCAAGGACCACTACATCGACCAGCCGTTCGACCTCTCGGAAGTGCTGTTCATCTGCACGGCCAACATCCTCGACACCGTGCCCCCCGCCCTCCGGGACCGCATGGAGGTCATCCGTCTCGCCGGCTACATCGAGGAGGAGAAGCTCCACATCGCGCGCCGGCACCTCATCCCCCGCCAGCTCGACAACCACGGGATGCCCGCGGACAACGTGGTCTTCGAGGAGGACGCGCTCAAGAAGCTGATCCGCGAGTACACGCGGGAGGCGGGCCTGCGCAACCTGGAGCGCGAGATCGCCAGCATCATCCGCAAGGTCGCGCGTCGCCGCGCGGAAGGCGAGCTCGACGCCGTGATCGTGAACCCGGCCAAGGTCGAGGAGTTCCTGGGCGCGCCGACCTTCATGCGCGAGGAGATGGACGAGCGCACGCTCATCCCCGGCGTCTCCATCGGCCTCAGCTGGACGGCCGCCGGCGGCGAGGTCCTCTACATCGAGGCCACGCAGATGTGGGGCCAGAAGGGCCTCACCATCACCGGGCAGCTCGGCGACGTCATGAAGGAGTCGGCCCAGGCCGCGCTCTCGTGGGTGCGCGCCCACGCGCGTGCGCTCGGCATCGAGGAGTCGTTCTTCGAGCGCGTGGACCTGCACCTGCACGTGCCCGAAGGGGCCATCCCCAAGGACGGCCCGTCCGCGGGCGTGACGCTGGTGACCGCGCTCGTCTCGCAGCTCACCGGCCGTCCGGTGCGCTCGCGGGTGGCCATGACGGGCGAGATCACGCTCTCCGGCCGCGTGCTCCCGGTCGGCGGCATCAAGGAGAAGGTGCTGGCCGCGCACCGCATGGGCATCAAGGAAGTCATCCTCCCCAAGCGCAACGAGAAGGCGGTCAAGGAGGACATTCCGGACAACGTGCGCGAGGAGCTGAAGATCCACCTCGTCTCGTCGATCGAGGAAGTCCTCGAGCTGGCGCTGACCGCGGGCGATCCGTACGAGATGCGCGCGGACCATCAGCGGTGGCAGCTGCGGCTGAGTAATTAGACCGGCCTCCCCTCTTCAAGGCCGTCACTCCGGAGCCTCATCCGGGGTGACGGCCTTCATAGTTTCGGGAGGCGTCCGCCGGGCCCAGTCATCGACGGCCATCCCGACCACCAGCAAGAGAACGATGGGCAATCCCAGCCCCCGGAACAGGCGATCGATCCGCTCGCGGCGGCGCGCCGCCACGTCCAGGCCGAGAAGGAGCGCCAGCGCGGCCAGCCAGACCAGCGCGACGCGCCATTCGTCCGACGATGCGGACACCAGCGAAGGGAGGTAGGTTCCGATCGGCCGCTCTCCCGAGAGGGCTGCCCACAGCCGCGTCGGACGATCGCCGCGATTGAGGAGCAGCAGCGCCGCCGGCCGGATGGTCATGCCGATGGTGGTGGCGATGCCGAGAAGGGCGAGCGGCCATCGCCAGCGCGCGAGCCCGGTGCGCGAGACGGCGACTCGCGCGGCGAGGGCGAGGGCCAGGACCGGAACCAGCGGCACCAGGAACCGGGCCGGCGGGCATTGCCCGCCCCACCACATCCGCCAGGGCAGGACGGGCGCGATCACGGCCGCGCCGACCAGGAGCGGCTCCCAGGCGCGGAGGCGGACGAGTCGTCCCAGCCCGGCCAGCGCGATCAGGAAGACGGGCGCGTACGGGAGCAGGCCGAACGAGCGGTCGAGAAAGAGTCCGGCCAGGGCGCGCAGGGGCGAGCCGTCGGCGTCCCTGGGCAGGCCGCCGTAGATGGCGAGGGGCGAGGCTACGCCGAAGATCGCGCGATAGTACAGGAGGAAGCCCGCGCCCATGGCGGCCGCGACGGCAAGGAAGGCGACGCGCGCCGGGCCGCGGAGGCGGACCAGGGCGACGAGGGCGAGCGCGAGCGCCGCCGGCATCATCTTCAGGTGCAGCCAGGGCAGCGCGGAGGCGAGGAGCGCGGCCCCGACCGCGCCCGCCGCTCCGGGCCCGGAAAGGAGGAGCCGGAGCGAAACGGCGAGAGCGAGGGACGCGGGCACCTCGGTGTAGATCTCGAAGGCGTAGAACGCGACGGGCGGCACGAGGGCCAGCGACCAGGCGAGCAGCGATGCCTCGTCGTCGCTCGTGAGCCGGCGCGCCGCCTTCCACATCTCCAGGGAGAGCCCGGCCGCGGCCAGGGTCATCGCGATCACGCAGAGCGGCCGGCCGCCCAGCGCGTAGAGCGGCGCGAGGAGAAGGGCCAGACCCGGGCTGTGGGCGGGATAGGGCCGTCCATCCACGCGGGGCGCCCCGTAGTGCGGCGTGATCGGGCCCGGCGTGTACTCGCGCCAGTCCTGCCGCGCGTGGTTGTCGCGGAGATCGAGGTCGTGCTCCCGCCAGAGGCTCTGGGCCATCAGCAGGTAGTGCGGCTCGTCGCCGGAGACGCGCAGGCGCAGCGTGTAGGAGAGCCCGACGACGAGCAGCAGCGCCCAGGCGGCGCCGAAGAGCAGGCCCGGAGAGGGTGCGATCCGTCGCGGGCGCGGGAGCGCGGCGGCCAGGGCCAGGCCGACGGCCAATGCCACGAGCAGGAGGCCGAGCGGTCCGCGGAGGAGGCCGAGGACGGGCGCGATCCGGACGCAGGCGGCAGCGCGAGAGAGGCCCAGGAGTCCCGCCGTCCAGGCCAGCGGCGCGACGATGCGGAGGACGCGGGCCTCAGGATTGACGGGCAGGAGCGCCATCGGTCATCATCTTTCGTCCATGTTGTGCCCGAAGTGTGCTGGGGAGAATCCCCCGGACGCCCACCGCTGCGGGCACTGTGGGGCCAGCCTCTCGGTTGCCGTGCTCGAAGTCGTGCGCGGCAGCGCCCCCGAAAAGATCCATTTCCTGAGGCCTCGCACGTACACCGTCGGCCGCGCCCGCTTCAACGACGTCGGCCTCACCGAGCCGTCGATCTCGAAGAGCCACGCCCGCATCGTGTACGAGAACGGGGCGTTCGTGATCGAGGACCAGGGGAGCCTCCATGGCGTCTACGTCAACTCCTCGCGCGTACAGAGGAGCGAGCTCCCTGCGGGCGCGCAGATCCAGCTCGGCAACGTCACCCTCAAGTTCTCCCCCCTCACGGGCGACGGCTCCACCGAGCAGGTCGCGGAGCTTCCCTGGATCGAGCAGCAGCAGCTCCTCCTCTCGCTGGTGCAGGCCCTCAACTCCACCCTCGTCCTGAGCCAGGTGCTCGAGCAGGTGCTCGACGCCGTCATGCAGATCACCCGGGCCGAGCGCGGCTTCCTGCTCCTCGTCGAGGGCAGCGCGGATGCGGCCCACCACCCCCTGGTCGGAGACCTGCGCGTCCATCTCGGGCGCCGGCGCGGCGCCTCTCTCAAGCCGGAGGACATGACCGGCCTCTCCAACTCGGTCGTG
>DASTLK010000419.1:0-2733 GCA_035715025.1 Vicinamibacteria bacterium | reverse complement strand
GCCGGGCACGCCGCCTCCGCCGAGGGTCGTGGTCGACAACCCCGCCGGCGGGCAGGCGACGGTCGTGCCGAAGGTGGCCGGCATCGCCCACGTGATCCTCGCCGTCGAGGACCGTGGTACGCCCAGCCTGACCTCGTATCGCCGGGTCATCCTCGAGATCCGTCCGGCGGCGCCCTAGGCCTACGGCGACTCCGGGCGCGGCGAAGGTGACGGAACGTCACGCCATTCCATCGCGATCTTCTTCTTGAAGAGACCGCCCAGCCGCGCCGTGAGTCGTCGGTTCTCGTTGGGCAGGAAGGTGGCCGTCATCGCGCCTTCGCGCACGTTCTGATCCCAGGCGACCTCGAGCTTCACGCGATGGGCGCCGGGCTCCACCTCCATGACTTCGCCGACCGTCACCTTCTTTCCGGAACGGCCGTCGAGGGCCCGGTCGAGGCGGAGCGTGTCGCCGACCCAGAGACGCAACCGGCCGCCCCGCAGCGAATGGTCGAGCTCGAGAGCGAGGTGGGCGGGCCGCGCGGGAGCGGCCGCGGCCGGTGGGGGAGGGGCGACCTGGAGTGCGGGAGTGGACGCGGGGCGGGCGACCGGACGCGCCTTCGGCGCGCTCGTGGGAAAGACGGGCGTCATCGGGAACGGCTCGGGCATCAAGAAGGCCAGCACGCCAGGGGTCGGGAGGCGAGACGCGGGCGCGCTCCCCATCGATCGCGGTTCCAGGGGCTCGCCGATACGCCGCGCAGTCAAGCCGAGAGCCGCCACCGTGGCCAACACGAGAGCCGCCACCTTCAGGCGGGCGCGCGGCGCACCCCGATCGCGTGCCCCATCGGCCTCCGTGGTCAGACCGACGCTCGATCCGAGCGACAAGGCGGCCGCGGCCGGAATCTCGGCCGGTTCGCAAAGGCGCGCTTCCAGCTCGGCCAGGGCGGCGTCGCCGGCCAGGACCGCGGAAGGCAGCGTGTCGTTCGCGCACGGCGGCACCCACGCTCCCCGATGCCGTGGCCGTCGCCCGGCCAGCACGTCCCCGATGTCCTGACTCATCGCGGCCGCGCTCTCATACCGATCCTGCGGATTCTTCGCGGTGGCGCGGGCGAGGATGTACTCGACGTCCTCGGGCAGAGCGATCCCCAGGAGGGACGGCGACGGGGGATCGTGGTGCACGATGCGCAGCAGGATGTGCGGGATCGTCGCACCCGCGAAGGGCGGACGGCCGGTGAGGAGGAAGTACAGCACGGCGCCCAGGGCGAAGACGTCCGAGCGGGCGTCGACGGGCGCACCCAGCGCCTGTTCGGGCGACATGTAGAGCGGAGTCCCGATGATCTGGCCGGCCGGCGACCATTGGCCAGGCGCTTCCGCGATCGTGGCAATGCCGAAGTCGAGGAGCTTCGCCTCGCCGCCCGACAGCAGCATCAGGTTGGCCGGCTTCACGTCGCGATGGACGATGCCGAACGAATGGGCATGATGGAGCGCGTCCGCCACACGCTCGACGATGCGGAGGGCCTCCGGCCAGAGCAGCACCGACGACGGCGAAACGACGTCGGAGAGCGGCGCGCCCGCCAGGTATTCGAGCACGATGTAGAGCGTTCCCGAGGCGGCATCCTGTCCGAAGTCGTGAACCTGAACGATGTTCGGGTGTGACAGACGCGCCACCATCCGCGCCTCGGCCATGAACCGCCTCACGAACTCGTTTCGCACGGCCGGGGTCATGGCCGCCGGAACCGTGACCGTCTTCAGCGCGACGGTCTGCCCCAGCACCACGTCCTGCGCCTGATGGACCACACCCATGGTCCCGCGCCCAAGCTCCCGCGTGACCTGGTAACGGCCCAGGCCCACGGATCCGGCGGTGGCCGTCTCCGGCTCCGGATCGACGGTGCGAATGCTGGACATACTCTCTTCATCGAATACAGCACACCCCCGGGAGGGGCGTCAGGGCCGGCGCGGAGATTGTCAAACGGGTGTGATTTGGATCATCCGCTCGCGGGCTCGAGCGACGACATGTTACGGCATCGTGCAGGTGAAGTTTGCCGCTTCATTCGTGCTCCCCGTCCCCTTGTACGTGGCTTTGACCCTGTTCCACCCAGCGCTCGATTACGTCAATGACGTTGCGGGACGCGGCTACCTCGTCAAGAGCTCCGCGAAACCCCGCCATGCGCCCGTCCCCGAGATCATCAGGCGCAGCGGCACCGAGGCCACCATCAGCCCCCCGCCCCACAGATAGGCCTTGTGCACCCGCCGCCGCGACACGAGGTCGTAGACGGCGGCGAGGACCACGAACAGGTATCCCAGGCCGAAGAACGCGAGTGGCCCCAGGGGCAGCACGCCGGGGAGACGCGCCACCGCCGCGACCACGAGGCTGATGTAGGCGAGCAGCATCAGCCGCTTGTGCGCCTCCTTGTCGCGCCGCATCACGAGGGCCGTAGTGACGAAGGTCGCGAAGAGGATCATGTCGAAGAAGGGGATGGCGAGGAAGGCCAGCGGATCCATTCCGGGCGGCGCCGAGCCCCTGACCGCCGCGGCAATGGCCAGGGACGTTCCGGCGAGGACCATCGCCGCCGCCAGCACCGCACCCGCCACGCCCAGCCGCCGGTGCACCGCCACGCGGTGACTCGCGACGAGCGCGGTCTGGACGATGAACAGCAGCACCCATCCGGTGAAGAGCGCGCCGTGCAGGTGAACGAGGGAGGTGAACGGCGCGCCGCTCACCGTGGCCCTCGGTCCCTCTCCGAAGAATCGCAAGTA
>DASTLK010000418.1:0-10886 GCA_035715025.1 Vicinamibacteria bacterium | reverse complement strand
GCGCGCAGATCGCGAAGGAGCTCGAGCAGGCCCGGAAGAGCTTCAAGAGCTAGCGGCTAGCCTAGGGCCAGATGTCCATCTCCGGCTCGATGCGGCTGCCGGGGTCGTCCTTGATCCCGACCTTGTAGAAGTACCTGGTCTCGACGTCCTTCGGGAAGTCGGCGGTCCTCTTCACCGTTCGTTCGAACACGTTTCCCGCGGCGTAGCCGGCCCCGACGCGGGCGGTGAACGTCAAGCCGGCGCCCTTGCTCTCGATCCCCCCCGTCTCGACGAACGGATTGGCAGGCGCGCTCTGGGGTTCGCGGCGGTCGAAGATCAGCTCGATCTCGGTCCCCGGTGCGCAGAGGTTGACCACGCGCCAGATCACCTTCTTCCCCGGGAAGGCGATGTGCGTCTCCGGCGCTCCGATCACCTTGCACCTCCCGTCCACGGGGAACAGGAACACGGCCGCGTGCCGGTCGCGCTGTGGATAGTGCTCCCCGGCGCCCATGCTCGGGGCGTGTGCGCAGGCCGTGGCGCCCATCGCCAGAACCGCCATGACCCATCCCCAATGCCGCATCGCGTCTCCTTTCAACGAGGCGCCGCCAGGGCCGCCGCGAACTCCGGACGTGCCTTGAGACTCGCCAGGTCCTGGTCCGTCTTTGCCTGGGAGGCGCTGTAGCCGCGCGCGACCGCTTCGCGCAGCGAGGTCAGCGCCGCATCCGGGCGGCCGCTCAGGGCTTCCACCACGGCCTTGCGGTAGAGGACCTCTCCATCCGCGGGGCTGAGGGAGAGCGCGTCGATGGCGTGGCGATCCGCGGCCGACGACCGCCCCAGCTTCGCCTCGTAGGCGGCGAGGCGACCGAGCATGCGCGCGTCTTTGGGATTGACGCGGAGGAGGTCCTCGCAGAGCGCGACCGCGGTCCGATAGGCCTCCTCGGCGTCGGCGCGCCGGCCCATGTGGGCGTAGATGTCACCGAGGTTGCGCTGGGCGATCGGGTTTCGGGGCTCCAGCCTGGCCGCCTCCGCGAAGGCCGCGGCCGCTTCCGCGTGTCGCCCGCGGGCGAACTCGATGGTGCCGATGTTCGTGAAGGCCTTGGCGTCCGGAGCGAGAGCGAGGGCACGCCGGAAGGCCTCGAGGGCCAGATCGTCCTCGCCCATGTGCTCGTAGGCGCTGCCCAGCCGCTGCAAGCCGCGTGGGTTGTCCGGCTGCAGAAGGACGAGCCGCTTGTAGACGCCGGCGGCGTCGGCAAACCTCCCGGACGCGTCCAGGGTGAGGCCGAGTCGGCTCAGGTTTTCGCCGAACCTCGGACGCAGCTCGACCGCGGTGCGGAGCTCCGCGACGGCCTCTTCCCAGCGGCTCCGCCCGGCCAGGATCTCGCCGAGCTGGCGATGCGCATCGTCGTTCGAGGGTTGCGCCTCGAGCACCTTGTGCAGCTCGTCGACCGCGGCATCCGTGCGTCCGGTGCCGGAGTACAGGGTGGCCAGGGCGAGCCGTGTCCCGGGCTCCGCGGGATCGAGGCCCAGCGCTTCCGTCACGGAGTCCTTGGCCAGCCGGGTCCAGCTCGGGTCTTTCGTCTCCAGGTACTGCTGCCAGTAGGCGCGTCCCAGCGCGGCGTGGGGAAGGGCGAACTTCGGGTCGTAGGAGATGGCGAGCCGCAGGCCATCGATCGCGCGCGACACGTTGCCGGAGACCTCCGGATGCTCGAGCAGGGCCTGCGCGTCGGAGTAGGCGGCCAGCGCAGGCACGCTGGTGGTGGGGGGACGGGCCAGGCGTGCGTGGTCGGCGGCGGTCAGGTTCACGGCCAGCGCGGCGCTGACGCCTTCGGCGAGCCGGCGCTGCAGCGAGAACAGGTCGTCGACCGAGCCCTCGTAGTCCGCGGCCCAGGCCACGGAATCGTCCGGCCGGACCAGGGTGGCCGTCACGTGCATGCGCCGGTCGAGGCGCAAGATGCTGCCGCTGACGACGTAGTCCGCGCCCAGCTCGTGCGCGAGCCGCCGCACCTGGCCACGGCCGCCGCCATCCGCCCCGGCGCCGACGCGGGAGACCACGGTCAGGGAGGGAATGCCGGCGAGATGGGCGATCAGCGCATCCGCGATACCGATGCCCAGGTGGTCGTCCGGCGCGCCCCCGACCGTCTCCAGCGGCAGGACGGCGACGACGGGGTGGCCCGGTCCCGGACGAGGCCGGTGCGAGACCCACCAGCCGATGGTTCCCGCCAGCGCGAAGGCGACGACGCTGGCGGCGGCCACGGTGGCGAGGCGCCCGCGCGGGGCGGAGATGCGCACGCGTCCCGCGCTCACGCCGGAGGACAGGCTGGCGGCCAGCCGCGCGAGGGCGGCATCGACGTCCCCGGGCGACGCGTAGCGGCGCGCGGGGTCGCGCTCGAGGCAGCGGAGGACGATCGCGTTCATCTCCACCGGCACTTCCGGCACGAACCGGCTCGGCGGCGGACAGCGCTCGCTCGGATCGCGCAGGGCCAAGGGGGCGGTGCCGCCGTCTCCGGGCGCACGCCGCCCGGTCAGCATCTCGAAGAGCACGAGCCCGATGGCGTAGATGTCCGTCCGCCCATCCGTCGGCTGCCCGGTGGCCTGCTCGGGGGAAAGGTAGGCGAGCGTGCCCAGGATCGCGCCCTCGCCCGTGAGCCGCTCTTTCCCGTGCGCGTAGGCGAGGCCGAAGTCCATCAGGATCGCGTGGCCGGCGCGGTCGACCATGATGTTGGCGGGTTTGAGGTCGCGGTGCACGATCTGCCGTGAATGGATCGCTTCCAGGCCCGCGCAGATGTGCCGTCCGAGGGCGATGGTCTGCTTGGTCGAGAGCGTTCCCACGGACTGGATGAGGTCGTCGAGGCTCTGGCCCTCGACGTATTCCATGCTGATGTAGAGCATCCCGTCGTTCTCGCCGAGGTCGTACACACGGCAGACGTTGGGGTGAGTGACTTCCTGGGCCAGGGTCAGCTCGCGGCGGAAGCGCTCGCTCGTCTGCTCCTGCGGGCCGGAGCGCGCCCGCACGAGCTTGAGCGCGACCGTCTTGCCGAGGGTGCCGTCGATGGCTTTGTAGACCTGGCCCATGCCCCCGGCGCCGATCTCCTCCACCAGGGTGTAGCGATCGCCGAAGCGCTGGCCGGGGGCGACACGGAACGGTCCGACTCCGCGCGGTGGAGAGCCGGGGACGGGGGCCGTGGACGCGGAGGCGACGTCGTCGCCAAAGGTCGGAGCGCTACAGGAAGGGCAGTGCCCTCCTTCCGGCACGCCGCCCCCGCAGTGCGGGCAACTCACGGGTTTGCGCCCGTTCGTGACACTTGGAACCTCAGAAACTCTGGGAAAAGAAGCGGTGGGAGCCTACGCCACCCCTCGGAGGTCGTCAATATATCTACGTCCGGACCCCGGAAAGTGTTCAGGCGACCTCGAGCACGAGCACGGAAGTGCCGACCTGGATCTGGTCGCCGGGGGCCAGGAACGTGTCGTTGACTGCGCGGCCGTTGACGAAGACGTGCCCGCTCTGACTGAGCCGCTGGAGCCGCCAGGCCGAGCGCTCGACATCGGGGACGAGCGTGGCGTGCTCGCGCGAGACCGTCTTCTCGTCGACCAGGACGGCACATCGGGCCGGGTCGCGGCCGAGCCGCGTCTCGCCGAGCAGGTCGAAGGTGCGGCCGAATGCCGGCCCCGCCACTCCGCGCAGCCGCCAACCCCCGGGAGTGGCCGCGGCCGTGGTCACCGCGGCGGGCGCGGTCGCGAGGGGAGCGGCCAGCGCCTCCGCGACGAGCGGCTTCATCATCACCGTCCGGCTGAACACCCCGCCCCCCAGCTCCCGGGCGGAGCTGAGCCCGCGGGCTTTCAGGATGTAGGTCATCACCAGGAAGAACGCGCCGCACTGGATCACGACGCCCAGCAGCGGGGACTCGGCCACGAAGGTGTCGTAGAGGCCGTGGAGCAGGGAAGAGAGGGAGAGGCCGAGCACGAAGAACACGAACCGGTGCCGGCGCTGCGAGATGCCGAGCGCCATGAAGTACCCGAAGATCGCGCTGAAGCAGGCGTGCAGGAACGGCGTCATGGCCATGCGCACGACGTTGTTGTAGACGGGCATGACCAGGTACCCGGCCATGCCCGTCTCCTTCATCGCGCGCAGCGACTCCTCCAGCGTGCGGAAGACGTAATAGACGTTCTCCGCGCCCGCGAACCCGATACCGGACATCATGCCGAGCAGGAGGCCGTTGATCGGCTTGCGCATCTTCGTCGTGAAGAGGGCGAGCAGGATGAGGGGGATGGCCTTGGTCAGCTCTTCGCGCACTCCCACGCCGAACACGTAGCCGCTGAGGCGGAAGGCGAGGAAGTTGCGCGTGATCAGCCAGCCCGTGATGTCCACGGGCGTGAAGAGCCACAGCTCGAGGATGGGCAGGCCGATGAAGCAGGTGAACAGCACCGTCCCGAAGGCGAGCCGGAAGCTGAGGTCGCGGTCGGCGAACAGGCGGTAGAGGAGGAGCGACCACAGCGCCATCGACCACAGGGCCAGCCCGTACAGGATCGCGTGGTTTCCCTGGAGGATCTCGATGGCGAGGGGCACCACGGCCACGAAGACCAGGAAGCGGAAGACGGGGCTGCGGATGATCTCGCTGCCCGTGATCTTGTCGAGGAGGACGGCTTCGCGCAGGGAGACGCCGAAGGCCTCCTCGATGTAGTCGAGGTCGAACGAGGCGGTGGGCGCGGACGCCGGCCGACCGCAGGCGCCGCAGAATCGCGCCCCGGCCACGAGTGGCCGCCCGCAGAACGTGCAAACCACGGCGCCGGATTATAGGCTTTGAAAGTGAGTCCTGCTGCCCTCGAGACCTTCCCCAACCGCCATCCCGGCCGCGAGTACACCATCGTCCATACCTGCCCGGAGTTCACGGCCGTCTGTCCCAAGACCGGCCAACCCGACTTCGGGATCATCCGGATCACGTACGTGCCCGACCGCGAATGCGTGGAGCTCAAGAGCCTGAAGCTCTACCTGCAGTCCTACCGGAGCCGCGGCATCTACTACGAGCACGTGACCAACGTGATCCTCGACGACCTGGTGGCGGCCATGAAGCCGCGGCGCATGACGGTGGAAGGGGACTTCCACGTCCGCGGGGGGATCTCCACGGTGGTGCGGGCCGAGTACGAGGCGCCGGCGCGCGGCCGGGGCCGACGCCGGTGATCTCGCCGCCGTTCATCCTGGCGCGGCGCTTCGTGGCCGGCCCGGACCCGGAGTCGGCCATCGCCGCCGGCCGCCAGCTCCACGCGCGCGGCATACGGGCCACCTTCGACCTGCTGGGCGAAGACGTCCTCGACCGGGAGGCCGCCGTCCGCAGCGCGGAGGCGAACAAGCAGCTCCTGCGGCGGATCCCGGTGGAGATCGAGCGCAACATCTCGATCAAGCTGACCATGTTCGGCCTCGACATCTCGGAGGAGTTCTGCCGGGAGAACGTGGCCGGCCTGCTCGACACCGCGCGCGAGGTCGGCGGCTTCGTCCGCATCGACATGGAAGGCTCGAAGCACACGCAACGGACGCTGGACCTGTTCCATCGCCTCCGCGAGGCCTACGACAACGTCGGCATCGTGCTCCAGGCGTACCTGCACCGCACGCCCGCCGACGTCAAGGAGGCGATCGCCCGCGGCGACCGCGTCCGGCTCTGCAAGGGCGCCTACAAGGAGCCGCCGGAGGTCGCGCACCAGGACATGGAGCACATCCGCAAGGCCTACCGGGAGCTGGCCCATCAGCTCCTCGACCACGGCCGCTATCCGGCCATCGCCACCCACGACGAGATCCTCGTCCGCGACACCCTCGGCTATGCGTCGGTGCAGAAGATCCCGCCCGACCGCTTCGAGTTCCAGATGCTGTACGGGCTGCGGCCCCGACGCTGGGACGAGCTGGTCGCGGGCGGCCACCGCGTGCGCGTCTACGTGCCCTACGGCACGCACTGGTTCCCCTACTTCTACCGGCGCCTGCGCGAACGAAGGGAGAACATCTACTTCGTCCTGCGCAATCTCTTCGGGGGCTAGCTAACTCGCCGGTATCTGATGCCGCCGCGCGCGGTACTCGGCCACGAACAACCGGACGATGCGCGGATCGAACTGCGTGCCCGCGCAGGCCTCGAGCTCGGTCAACCCCTCGTCCGGCGAGCGGTGCTTGCCGTGCGGGGTTACCCGTGTCATCGCGTCGAAGCACTCCGCGACCGCGATGACGCGCGCACCGAGCGGGATCTCCTCGCCCTTCTGGCCGAGGGGATAGCCGTCTCCGTCCCACCGCTCGTGGTGGGAATGGATCATGGGGAGGATGTCTTCCCAGAGTGTGATCGGCTTGAGGATCTGCGCGCCCAGGGTCGGGTGCTCGCGCATCGCCTTCCGCCCCGCCTCGTCGATGGGCCCGGTCGAGCGCAGCACGGCCGGGTCCACCATGACCTTGCCGATGTCGTGCAGGAGGGCGGCGTAGTGGACGCTGCGCCGCTCCGCGTCGCTGAGGCCGAGGCGCCGCGTCACCATGTCGGCCAGGGCGGCCGTCCCCCGGGAATGGCCCGGGTAGAACACGTCCATCGTCTCCAGGCAGGAGATCAGGATGTCCGAGACGTGCGTGAAGAAATTGACCGACTGTTCCTGGGCCAGCGCGTTCTGGAGAGCCGCCGCCCCCTGCCGCGCCAGCGCGAAGAGGAGCTGCTGATCCTCGACCGAGTACTCGCCTTCCGCGCGCCCGGCCACCACCAGCGCCCCCATCACCGCGCCCAGGCGCATGGGCGCGGCCAGGTATCCGGGGAGGCGTGTCCGCATGTCGTCGCAGCGAGGCGAATATCGTGGGTCCTGCTTGGCGATGGCGGCCACGACGGGCTGGCCGCTCTCCGCGGCCGCGCGCGCGAGGCCTTCACTGGCCTGCAGGCGCGCGCCCCGGACCGCCTCGACGCCTTCGCCCGCGCCGGCCTCGATCACCCATCCTTCGGCGTGCGTGCGGGCGAACATCAGGGCCCGGCTGGCCTCCGACTGCATCAGTTCGCCCGCGGCGCGGACGAGCGTCTCCAGCACGCGATCCTGGTGCGGCTCCGCGGCCAGGCGTGCGCTCACGTCCACCAGCGCCTGGAGCCGGCGGTTCATCTCCGCGACCCGCTCCTGCAGCTCGCGGTTCGCACGGGTGAGCCGCGACCTCTCCGTCGCGTCCTTGATGACCTTGTCCAGGCGGGCGATGTCGAGGTTCGTCTTCTCGAGATAGTCGAACACGCGGTGCTTGATCCCCTGGATGGCGGAGTCCAGGTCCGCGTGGCCGGTCAAGATCAGCACTTCGGTGTCGGGGCTCGCGGCCTTGATCCGATCGCCGAGCTCCAGGCCGGTCACGCCGGGCATGACGAGATCGAGGAGCGCGACGTCGTAGGCGCCGGTCTCCGCCCGCCGCAACGCGTCGGCGGGATCGCTGGTGCCGTCGACCGCATACCCTCCTTCGCGGAGCGTGTCGGTGATGATGCCCAGGAAACTGCGGTCGTCGTCGACGAGGAGGACGCGCGCGCCAGGGGAAGTCATTGGATCGGAAACCGTGCCATCGTAGGCACCTTCCCCTCGGCCTGTCAACGACGGGCGGACGGGTCGACCCTCCGCAAGATGCGGCGCGCATAAGGTTTAGGGTAGGATCGTCTCTTGTGTCCATGCGCGCCGCGGTCTACTGGGGGAAGGGAGACCTCCGCGTCGAGGCGATCCCCGTTCCCGAGGTGGGTGCGGGCGAGATGCTGGTCCGCGTCGAGGCCTGCGGCATCTGCGGCACCGACATCAAGAAGATCGTGAAGGGCCTGCTCCCGGGTCCGCGCGTCTTCGGCCACGAGATCTGCGGCACGGTCGCGCGCACCGGCGCCGGCGTGGCGCGCTTTCGCGAGGGCGACCGCGTGGTCCTGCACCACCACGTCCCGTGCCGCCGTTGCTTCTATTGCTCGATCCAGGCCTACGCACAGTGCGAGCTCTACAAGCGCAACGGGACCACGGCGGGCTTCGAGGCGGCGGGCGGAGGGTTCGCGGAGTACGTCAAGGCGATGGACTGGATCGTCGAGCGGGGGACGATCCCGGTGCCGGAAGGCGTGCTTCCCGAGGAGGCGGCCTTCGTCGAGCCCGTGAACACGTGCCTCAAGGCCGTACGCAAGGCCGGTGTGGAGAAGGGGCAGACCGTGCTCGTGGTGGGGCAGGGCCCGATCGGTCTCGTGTTCCTGCAGCTCTGCCGCTGGGCGGGAGCCGACGTGCTCGTGAGCGACACCTTCCCCGACCGCCTGGAGATGGCGCGAAGGTTGGGCGCGTCCGTCGCCCTGGACGCGGCGGCCGTCGACGTGCCCCGGGAAGTCCGGGCCCTCACGGGCGGACGCGGCGCCGATCTGGCCGTCCTGGCCGCCTTCGGCCAGGCGCCATTCGCCCAGGCCGTTGACGCGACACGGCCGGGTGGCCGTATCATCGTATTCGCCGCCACATCCCCTGGAGAGACGGTCCAGATCGACTTGGGGGCGTTGAGCGCCGCCGAGAAGGAGATCCTCACGTCGTACAGCGCGTCCGTTGACGTTCAGGACGTGGCCGCCCAGCTCGTCTTCGCCCGCGAAGTGCGCGTGCGCGAGCTGGTGACGCATCGCTTCGCGCTGGAGGATGCGCCGCGCGCGCTGGAAGTGGCCTCCCGCCCCGCGCCCGGCGTGCTCAAGGTGGTGTTGCACAGCACTGGATTGACAGCGAGGTGAGCATTCGTGCGACCTAAGATGAAAGCGGCCGTGCTCTACGGAAGAGAGGACGTGCGCATCGAGCAGGTGGATGTGCCGGCCCTCGAGCCCGGGGACGTCCTCCTCCGGACGCGGGTGGCCCTCACCTGCGGCACCGACGCGAAGGTCTTCCGCCGAGGCTACCACGCGAAGATGATCGTGCCTCCCGCGGTGTTCGGCCACGAGATGGCGGGCATCGTGGAAGAGGTCGCGCCGGGGGTCGAGGTCTTCGAGCCGGGGATGCCCGTCGTGGCCGCCAACTCCGCGCCCTGCGGCGACTGCTACTACTGCCGGCACGAGATGCCCAGCCTGTGCGACGACCTCCTCTTCTGGAACGGCGCCTACGCCGAGTTCGCGCGCATCCCGGCCCGCGTGGTCAAGAAGAACCTGCTGCCCCTCGACGAGGGGCTGGAGTTCCGGGAAGCGGCGATGGTGGAGCCCCTGGCCTGCGTCATCCGGGGCGTGGAAGAGAGCTGGATCGGCCGCGGGCAATCCGTGGCCGTCATCGGGACCGGCCCCATCGGGCTGATGTTCGTCGCCCTCGCGCGCATGCGCGGCGCGCACGTGACGGCGGCCGGGCGGCGCCGGTCACGGCTGGACAAGGCGCTCGAGATGGGCGCGGAGGGCGTGGTGGCGGCCCGCGAAGGCGCCGACCTCGCGGATCTCCTCCGGCAGCGGAGCCCCGATGGACGCGGCATGGACGTCGTCATCGAGGCCGTCGGCCTGCCCGCGACGTCGGAAGCGGCCGTGCGCGCCGTGCGCAAGGGGGGAGTCGTCCAGCTGTTCGGCGGCTGTCCGACGGACACCAAGATCGGGATCGACTCGCAGCTCCTCCACTACCAGGAGCTGACCATCAAGTCCACGTTCCATCACACGCCGGAGAGCGTGCGGAAGGCCTTCCGCCTCATCGCGGACGGGCACATCGACCCGAACGCGTTCATCACCGCGGACGCCTCGCTCGAGGACCTGCCGAAGGTGCTCGGCCACATGGCCCGCGGTGGCGACGGCCTGAAGACGGCGATCCTTCCCTAGAAAGAAGAAGGGCGCACGTCCTGCGTGCGCCCTTCCGCCAGACTGCCGTCCTTGCGACTGGCCTAGCGCCGGCCCCGCTTCTTCGCGGACTTGCCCTTGCGCGCGCGCGACGTCGCCCGCTTCTTCCCGCCGCGTGCGGCGGCCTTGCGCGCCCGACCCTTGGCCTTCTTCGCGGTCTTCTTGCGCGCGGTCTTGCGCCCGGCCGTCTTCTTCTTCGCGACCTTCTTGCGGCCGGCGGCGCGCCGCGCCGTCTTCTTCTTGGCTGGCTTGCGGGCGCTCCGCGTCGCGCTGCGCTTGGGCGCCGCGGGAGCTCCCGTGCCGAGGCCCGTGTCGTTCGACGGCAGCGTCGGCGGCGATGGCGACGCGGGAGTCGTCCCGGAGTCCAGCGGCTCCGGAGACCCGGTCGGCGTGTGATCGTCCATGTCTCAACCTCCAGGAGCGGGAAAGAGTGAAATCGGCCGAGACTATGCTCCCGTGCAGCGTGCGCGTCAAGCACACGCGTGCATGAAGTTGCGCGGAGCGGGCGAATCGTGGAGAGAGCGCCGGCGCGAACCGCCGCCGGAGTGAGATCGATTGGGAGGAAGTCGAGGAGGGAAATCGGGGCCGCGCGTCGGGGCGACGCGGCGGCAGGGGGCGCCTCCAGCGGAGGATGCGCGCCCCCCTAACCTGAATTAATTGAGAGTGATGTCGGACGGAAGCTCGGCCAGGACCCCGCAGTCGTCGCAGAGCATGTAGCCTTCGCCAGAACCACCGCGCTTATGGAGCGGAACGGGATGCAGATCCTCAGCCGTCACGTGCCCGCCACGACCGATCGACAGGATCGAGCACCCGCAGAGCGGGCACCGCGCGTCCACGCCGACGACGTATGCGGCCATGATGAACCTCCCCGGGCCATCCCACTCCGATGCTCGCCGGAGTGTGGCGCCCTCAACACATTGGACGCGGACTGGGAGGGAAAGGTTCAGTCGCGGGTGGCTCTCCTCACCCGTTTGACACTTGTGCCACACCCTCTGACATTCCGTGGTGCGGCCGATCACTCGCGTGCGGAGGATCACCGAGGGTTGACACGGGCGCGCGCCTTCTTCTAAACTGTTCCCATCTGACGCTGACGCGGGGTAGAGCAGCCAGGTAGCTCGTTGGGCTCATAACCCA
>DASTLK010000417.1:0-17107 GCA_035715025.1 Vicinamibacteria bacterium | reverse complement strand
CCTTCGCCGTGAGCTGCCTGGCCGAGGCCGCCTGCCTCGCCGTCCCCTACGCGATCGGAGACCGCCTGGCCCTGCTCGCGCTGCGGCTTCGCCCCGGACCGGGCGCGGGCCTCTGGAGTCACGTCGAGGGATGGACGGTCGTGACCGCGATCGTGGTCCTGCCCGCGGCCGCGGTGGCGGGCGCGCAGTTCCCGCTCCTGATCGCATTGCTGGGCCAGGGCCGCGATCGTGTCGCGCGCCACGTCGGTCTCACCTACCTCTGGAACACGGTCGGGGGGATCGCGGGTGCCCTCGCCGGTGGCTTCGGACTGCTGCCCGTTCTGACCGCACCCGGATGCTGGCGTGCGGCCGCGCTGATGCTCGTGGCCCTCGCTCTGGGCGCGCTCCTGGCCACTCCCCACCGCCCGCGGCCCGTCCTTGCCCTCATGCTCGTCGGCGCCGCCGCGGTCGCGGTTTTGCTCTTCACCGCTCCCGGCCCCACCGCCGCCTGGCGGCACAGCGGCGTCGGCGTGGGACGCATCGTGAGCCTCGGTCCCGGTCCGCTGCGCGGACCCAACGGCTATCGCGCCTGGATCAACGACTCCCGCCGGTTCGTCCTCTGGGAAAGGGAGGGTGTCGAGAGCAGCGTTGCCGTGCAGGCCTTCGCCGGCCTCGCCTTCGTCGTCAACGGAAAGATCGACGGCAACGCGCGCAACGACGCCCCCACGCAGGTCATGGGCGGGCTGCTGGGAGCCCTGCTTCGCCCGGAGGTGCATCGATCGCTGGTCATCGGCCTGGGGACGGGAAGCACCGCGGGCTGGCTGGCGGATGTCCCGGGCATGGAGCGTACGGACGTGGTCGAGCTGGAGCCGGCGATCCTCCAGGTCGCGCGCCTGTGCGCGCCCGTCAACCGGCGGGCCCTCGACAACCCGCGTGTGCACGTCACCATCGGAGACGCGCGCGAAGTCCTCATGACCGGGCGCGGCCAGTACGACCTCGTGTTCTCGGAGCCCTCCAATCCCTACCGGGCGGGGGTCGCCAGCCTGTTCACCCGCGAGTTCTACCAGGCCGTCGATTCACGCCTCTCGCCCGACGGAGTCTTCCTGCAATGGGTCCAGGCCTACGAGGTGGACGAGCGCACGATCTCCACGATCCTGGCCACCCTGGCCACCGTGTTCCCGGAAGTGGAGGTCTGGCAGGTCCACAACGTCGATCTCCTCCTCGTCGCCTCCCGGCGGCCCCTGCGCCACGACGCCGCTTCCCTCGAGGCGCGCATGCGTCAGGAGCCGTTCGCGAGCGCGCTGCGCAACGCCTGGCGCGTGACCGACGTCAGTGAGCTGCTAGGCGCGTTCGTGGCCGGACCTGCCCTCGCACGGCGCGCCCTGGCCATGGGCGAGGAGATCAATACGGACGACCGCAACTCCGTCGAGTTCTCGTTCGCGCGCATGGTCGCGCAGAAGACGGCCTTCGAAGTGGAGCGCATGCGCGCCACCGCCGCCGCCCTCGGCGCCGACCGTCCGGCCGTCACCGGGGTCGTCGACTGGGACCGGGCGGCGCGGCATCGCGCCGACATCTACACCATCGCCTTCGACTGGTCGCCCGTCCCCCCTCGCGCCTCCGCCGAAGAACGCGAGCGCGCCACCGCCCACGGGCTGTACGTGAACGGGCGCCTTTCCGCCGCCGTGGACACCTTCCGCAAGCAGCCGCGGCCGCCCGCGGGTCTCGTCGAGATCGCTCTCTTCGCGGAGGGCCTCGCGGAGCGTGGAGACACGGACGCGGCGCCGTACATCCGGGCCCTGGGCGCGGCCGTCCCGGCGGAGGCGGACGCGGCGGCGGCGCGCCTCGCCTATCGTCGCGGCCGGTTCGACGTGGCGGCGGACGCGCTCGTCTCCGCGTTCACGCGTTACCGCGGCGATCCCTGGCCGAGCCAGGCGGCGATGGGGCGTGGCCTCGGGCTGGCACGGGAGATGGCGGTGGCGCATCCGGAGGCGGCGCCTGTGCTGTACGACGCGCTGACTCCACCCTTCGCGGTACGCGCGCTCGAGCAGGACAGGCTCTTGTCGCGCGTGCTCGTCGCGCGGTCGGGCGGCCTGTGGGAGCGCTGCCGGGAAGCGATGGCGCCGCTGGAGGCGCACCTGCCCTGGCGGCCGGACATGCTGCAAGCGCGCGCCGATTGTTACCAGCAAGCCGGCGACCCTCGGGCCAAACGGGCGGCGGCCGACCTCCAGGAGTTCCTCGAGGCGGACCGCTCGGCGCCACATCCGACGACGCCCGCGCCGGCGCGGTAACATACGCGCCGCGGGCGGCGCTTCGAACGAGTCCGCATCGGGCG
Organism: Vicinamibacteria bacterium; assembly: GCA_035715025.1. Taxonomy (GTDB): domain Bacteria; phylum Acidobacteriota; class Vicinamibacteria; order Fen-336; family Fen-336; genus AA29. The sequence continues at coordinate 14,796 of DASTLK010000417.1, read as the reverse complement.
AAGCACCCGGTGAGACGGTTCGGGAAGCGTCACAGCGACGGGGTGCGCAAGCGCGCCCGCTCCGTACGGTAGGAGAGCGCGGCGCCGATGCCCCGCGTGCGGAGGAGCGATGGAGCCCCTGGTCGCAGTGGCCGTGATCGCGGTCGTGGCGTTGCTTCTGGCCTCGCCGTTCCTGGCGGTGTTCGCGTTCATGCGCCTCCAAGCCCTGGCGCGTGAGCTGGGCGACGTGCGGACCGAGCTCCGCGCGCTGCGGACGCGCGTGGACCGCTGGGCGGCATCTCCGGCCACGGCCACCACGACTCCGCCTCCCGTCCCGGCTCCGGCCGCGGCCCCGGCCCCGGCCGCGGCGCCGCTGGTGCCGCGACCTGTCGCTTCATCGCCACCTCCGCTGCCCCCGCTCACCCCGACGCCGCTGCGGGGGGCCGCTGCGCAGGAAAGGCCGGCGCTCGCGCCTCCGGAGGCCAGCGTGCCGCGGCGATCGTCACCGGTCGCCCCCCCGCGGCCTCACGCCGGCGACTTCGCTTCGAACCTCGGCCCCAAGATCCTCGCCGCCGGCGCCGGCCTCGCGTTCGTGGTGACGCTGGGCCTGTTCGTGAAGATCGCATGGGACAACAACTGGGTCGGCCCGACCGGGCGCGTCCTGTTCGGGGCCGTCTTCGGGCTCGGTCTCCTCGCCGGTGGCGTGCGCTTGCTGCGGCGCGAGTATCGCCCGCTCGGTCAGGCCCTGGCCGGGGCGGGGCTGGCCGGTCTCTACACGTCCGCGTTTGCCGCGCACGCCTTCTATCACCTGATTCCGCGCGGCGCGTCGGGAACGCTGATGGTCGCCATCACCGGCTGCGCCGTCCTGCTGGCGGCACGCCTCGACGCACGGATCCTGGCCGCGCTGGCCTGGATCGGCGGCTACATGACGCCGCTGCTGCTCTCGACCGGCGAGGACAAGGCGCTCGCCCTCTTCCTGTTCCTGGCCGTGCTCGACGCCGGCGCCCTGATCCTCGACCACCGCAAGCCGTGGCCGGAAACGGTGCCGATCGCGCTCCTGGGCACGATCCTCCTCTACGGCGGCTGGTACGCCCGGTTCTTCACCCCCGAGCACTTCGAGACCGCCGCGTTCGGTCTGGTGCTCTTCACGGCGCTCTTCGCGCTGGGAATGGCGCCCAAGGAGCGCGGCCTGGGTCTCGGCGCCGTCTTCACGATGGCCGGCCTGGGGCTGAGCGTGCTCGCGGGCAGCGCCGATCGTCCGGAGATCCTGCTCCTGCTCGCCCTCGGCCTCGGCGCGGCGGCGGTCCGGGAGGCGGCGCGCCGGCACTGGGCGTTCGTGCTGCTGGGCGGGCTGGCCATGGGCCTGCCGCTCCTGACCTGGTGCGGCGCCTACTATCGCGCGGACGCGTTCGGCATCGCCGCCGCCTGGGTCGTCGGCGCCCTGCTGATCCTCACCGTGCCCTGGGTGGGGGGCGCGGTCACCCCGCCGGTGGCGATGGAAGGCGCGGTCCTGATCGGCGCTGCCCTCGTCTCGATCGGGCTGTGCCACGCCACCAACCGTCCGCCCGCCCTGCTCGCATACCTGCTGGCGCAGGCCGGCGTCGCGATCCTCGTCCGACGGCGCTGGGACTGGGCGGAGGCGATCGGCGCGGGTGGCGCCGCCCTTTCCGTCCTGGCCTGGATGGACGCCTTCTTCGGTCCCGATCGTGCTGCGGACGCGTATCTCATCGCTCTGCCCGTGGCCGGCGCCTACCTGATCGCGCTCCTGGTGCGCGGCCTGCTGTCGCGCGTGCCCCTGCGCCTCGCCGATGGCATCGCCCACCTGGTCACGGGCCTGTTCACCTGGACCGTGCTGTACCGGGTCCTCTACACGACCAACCCGAAGATGCTGGGCCTCGCTTCCGTCGCCCTGGCCGTCCTCTACCTCGTGACCGGCCTGGCCGCGCTCCAAGGAGGTCGGCGCGACCTGCCCCAGGCGCGCGTGCTGCTGGGCCTGGCCGCGTCGTTCCTCACCGTCGCCATTCCCGTCCAACTCGGCCTCCACGGCATCACGCTGGCGTGGGCGGTCGAGGGCGTCCTCCTGCTCTGGCTCGGGCTGCGCTTCCAGTCCGCGCTCGCCCGCCTGGGCGGATACGGTGTGCTGGGCCTGGCCACGATGCGGCTGTTCGCTCGGCACCTCCCGCTGCACCAGGGAGCCTTCGATCCCGTCTTCAACGCGGGATTCGCCACCTGGATGTTCGTGATCGCCGCGATGGGCGTGGCCCTGCTCCTCACCCGGGAGACCGGCGCCGACGCAAGCGCGCCCGATCGCGCGATCCGGCCCCTGCTGGCCGCGGTCGCCCTCGTGCTGCTCTTCGGCGTGCTCACGAGCGAGACGAGCGGCACGTTCGATCAGCAGGCGGTGCGGGCCGATCGCGCGGGCGACCTCGTGGCCGCCCAGGACGCGCGCCGCGTCGGCGGGCTCGCCGTGTCGGTGCTGTGGACAGTCTTCGCGACCGCGCTCCTCGCGGCGGGCCTCGCCGTGCGCAGCCACCCGCTCTTCTACTGCGCGTACGGCCTGTTCGCGCTCACGGCGGGGAAGGTGGTCTTCTGGGACCTCTCCAGCTTCTCGCTCCCGTACCGCATGCTCGCGTTCCTCGCCCTGGCCGTGCTCATGACCGCGGGCGCCTATCTGAACCTGCGCTTCCGCGAGCGGCTGGCGACGCGCGAGGCCGCGTGAGAAGGGCGCTCGCGGCCGCGGCCGCGCTGGCCCTGTCGCCCGCGATCGCGACGGCGGCGGCCGTCGAACGGACGGTCGTGGTGCCCGCTCCCGGCCGCGTGGCCCTGACCCTCGACTCGGCCGTGTACGAGGGCGCTCGCGAGGATCTCGGCGACCTGCGCGTGCTCGATGCCGCCGGCGCCGAGGTGCCCTACCTGGTCGAGCGCGCCTTCGACGAGAGCGTGCGGCCCGAGCAGCGCCCGAACATCGTCAACCGCGCGTTCACGCGGGGCCGGCAGGCGGAGGCCACGCTCGATTTCGGCGGGCCCACCTTGAAGTCGCAGCTCACCTTGACCCTCAGCGGGGACAACTTCCGGCGGCGCGTGAAGGTCGAGGGGCGGGCCCGCGACGACCCGCGTTGGGCGACGCTCACGGACTCCGCCTACGTCTTCGCCGTGCCCGGTCCGGCGGCCGCGCGCTACGAGACGGTGCCGCTCCCCGAGAACAACTTCCCGGTGCTTCGCGTCACCGTCTACAACGGGCCGGACGACCAAGAGAGGATCGAGATCCTCGAGGCCTCGACCCGCCCCGCCCAGAAGCGGCGGCCGCGTGAGGTGACGCTCGCCCCCCGCCTCACGCGCACCGAGGACGCGCCCGCGCACGAGACCATCCTCACCCTCGACCTCGGGGCGCGGCATCAGCCTTTTCGCGGTCTGCAGCTCGACGTGGCCGATCCCGTCTTCTTCCGCGGTGTCGTGGTGGAGGCCCGCTTGGATCCACCCCCTCCTCGCGAAGGGGCGCCGGGCCTTCCCCTGGCCTGGCGGTATCTGGGAGAGTGCGCGGTGTATCGCTACGAGGAGGCCGGCACCCTGCGCGAAGGGTTGCGCGTGGACGTGACCGGCCGCGAGCGCGTGCTGCGGCTGCGAATCCGCAACCGCAACGACCGCCCGCTCGCCATCCGGGGCGCGAGCGTCTTCGTGCCCGTCGAACGACTCGTCTTCGAGGCGCGCCCGGGCCGTCAGTACCGGCTGCGGTACGGCGACCCGCGCCTCTCCGCACCCACGTACGACCTCGCGCGCACGGCGGGCGATCCCGCGCTGTTCGCGGCGCGGGCCCAGCCCGCTGCCCTCCTCGCGCCGCAGGCGATGCCCGTCGCGCCGCCCGCGCCGCCTCCGTGGACGGAGAGGAGCCCGGTGCTTCTCTGGGTGGGACTCGTCGCCGTGGTCACCGCGCTGGGCGCCGTCACCTGGCGGGCCCTGCGTACGGCGGGTTGACGCGACGCGTTGCCCTCGCGGAGGCGACTCCGGTACCATCGACGCATGCGCGTGGTGGCTCTTCTCTTCGCTCTCGCTCTCCTCGCCCTGCCCTCCGCTCGCGCGGGCGAGCGTCCCGCCGTCATCCCGCTCACCCTGCCCTCGGGCAAGGTGCTCCAGACCGAGGTGATGGTCAAAGACGAGGACCGCGCCATGGGCCTCATGTTCCGTCCGTCCCTGCCCCTCGACCACGGCATGCTGTTCCTGTTCGAGCGCCCCGACTTCCACGGGATCTGGATGAAGAACTGCAAGTTCCCCATCGACATCCTGTGGTTGGACGCCGACCACAAGGTCGTCCATCTCGCGGAGAAGGTCCCGCCCTGCACGGCGAAGGAAGACAAGGACTGCGAGGTCTACTACCCGATCGCGCGCGCCTCCTACGTCGTCGAGCTGAGCGCGGGGCAGGCGCGCCGCGAGAAGGCGCTGGTGGGTTCCACCGTCACCTTCAAGCTGCCGGACGGCGCTTCCCTGGCCGTCAAGCAGTCCCCCTAGGAACGCGTCCCCGCCCGCGGGGACGCGTTCCTAACGGGCTCATCAGGAATCCGCACGATCCTGATCCTTGCGGACTCCTTCCGGTGTCCGGCGCGCTCGCCCGAACATCCACGCCACCAGCACGCCGAGCAGGTAGAGGCCCATCATGGGCAGCGCGAGCAGCGTCTGGTTCACGACGTCCGCGCTGGGCGTGACGATGGCGGCCACGATGAACGAGACGAGCACCGCGAACTTGAACTGCCGCATCAGGAAGCCCGGGGTGACGAGGCCGATGCGGGCGAGCACGAAGATGATCACCGGGATCTGGAACACGAGGCCCAGGCCGAGCAGGAACCAGGAATAGAACTCGAAGTACTCGTCCACCTTGGGCAGGAACTTCATGTCGTCGCCGGCGAACTCGTAGAGGAACTTGAAGGTGGTGGGGAACAGGATGTAGTGGCCGAAACCGCCGCCCAAGATGAAGAAGAGCGACCCGGCCACGATGAACGGCACCGCGTAGGCCTTCTCGTGCGCGTAGAGGCCGGGAGCGATGAAGGCCCAGACCTGGTAGAGGATGTAGGGCGCGACCAGGAAGATGCCGACGAAGAACGACATCTTCATGTACATCATGAAGGCTTCGGTCGGCCCCGTGGTGATGAACTTCACGTCCGGGTAGGCGTGGCGCAGGGGCTGGGTCAGGAAGTGGAAGATGCGCTCGTGGAACCCCCAGCAGACGATCGTCCCCACGACGAGCGCGCCGAGGCTGTGCATGAGGCGCACCCGGAGCTCGTCCAGGTGCTCCAGGAACGTCATCCGGTCCGGGCTGATCGCGGCCATCCGGTCCGCGGCCTAGCTCTTGTCCGCGGAACCGTCGCGGCTGACGACGGGCTCGGCCGGTCGTTCGAGGTGCGGCTCGGACTCGAGCGTGCCTCCGCTCGCCGCCGAAGCGTCCGTCGGGGGCGCGGGAGTGGCCGAGGCGTCGGGTACCACCGCCGCGGGCGCCTCCGGCGCCGTCACCTCCGCCGCCGTCACCTCCGTTGCGGCCGGCACGGAGTCGGCGGTCGTGGGCGGCGAGATCGACGCGGACGATTCCTTGGTCTTTTCCGCTTCGAGCTCGTCTTCGATGGTGCGCTTGAAGTCGTTCGACGCCTTCCGGAATTCCGCCAGCATCTTGCCCATGCTCTTACCGATCTCGGGGAGACGGCGCGGGCCGAACACGATGAGGGCAACGACGAGGATCAGGATGACCTCGGGTCCGCCGAGTGTTCCAAACATGATCCCGATTCTACGCCGCCCGGCCTCCGCGCGGGTAGTCGGCCGTCCTCCGTCCGTTGACAGGAAGCTATTGGGGCCGTTACACTTCCGCGTGTCCGTCGGGATCTGCCGACGCCTCGTCCCGCTGACCCTCGCCGCCGCCGCTTTCGCCGCCCCGGCTCCGGCCGACATTCCCGTCGTCGAACTCACCGGCGTCGTGCATGCGATCAGCGCCGCGCACGTGGTGTCGGCCATCGATCGCGCCGCGGCCTCGGGCGCGCCCCTCGTCGTGCTCAGGCTCGACACGCCCGGCGGCCTCGACACGTCGATGCGGCAGATCATCGACGCAATGCTCAACTCGCGCGTTCCGGTGGCGGTCTTCGTCGGCCCCTCCGGAGCGCGCGCCGCCTCCGCCGGCTTCCTCATCACCGTCGTGGCGGACGTGGCCGCCATGGCGCCCGGCACCAACATCGGCGCCGCCCATCCGGTTTCGGGGATGGGAGGGGCGATGGACGAGGTGATGTCGAAGAAAGTCACCTCCGACGCCGCGGCCTACATCCGGAGCAAGGCCGAGCGGCGCGGCCGCAACGCCTCTCTCGCGGAGCAGGCGGTGGTGGAAAGCAAGTCCTTCACCGAGCGCGAGGCGCTCGAGGGCCACCTCATCGACCTCGTGGTGGGCGACGTGCCCGCGCTCGTGGCCGCGATCGAAGGTCGGGAGGTCACGCGCTTCGACGGGACCAGGGTCACGCTGCACGTTGCCGGCCAGCCCCTCACGCCGGTGCGCATGAACTGGCGGCAGGGCATCCTGGCCGCGGTGGCGAGTCCCGAGATCCTGTTCCTGTTGCTGCTGGGCGCGCTGGCCGGGCTCGGCGCCGAGATCAGCCATCCCGGAATGCTCTTCCCGGGCGTGCTGGGCGTGTTCTGCCTCATCCTGTTCCTTTTTGCCGCCCAGATCATCCCGGTGAACTGGGCGGGCGTGCTGCTCATCCTGCTCGCGGTCGGTCTCTTCGCGGCGGAAGCCAAGGTCCATTCCTACGGGATGCTGACCGCGGGCGGGCTGGCGGCGATGATGCTGGGCGCGTTCATGCTCGTCGACTCGCCCTTCAAGGAGATGCGGGTGCCGCTGCGTACGCTCGTGCCCGCGGCCCTCCTGATGGGCGGCGGCACCATGGCGCTGGTGCGGCTCGTCATCCAGGCCCAGCGCCGCCGTCCCCTCACCGGCGACGCGGCGCTCCTCGGCCAGCGCGGGGTCGCCGACACCGACCTCGCGCCGGAGGGCTGGATCCGCGTGGTCGGTGAGCGCTGGCACGCGCTCTCGGAGGCGCCGGTTTCCACCGGCGAGAAGGTCACCGTCACCGGTGTCGATGGGCTGACGTTGAAGGTCCGGAAGGGAACGTAATGGAGTTCGGCGTCATCGCTTTCCTCTTCGTCTTCTGGCTGCTCCTCTCCGTCAAGGTCCTGAACGAGTACGAGCGCGGCGTCATCTTCCGCCTGGGCAAGCTCCTGCCCGTGCCCAAGGGGCCCGGCCTCGTCATCGTGGCCTTTCCCATCGACCGCATGGTGCGCGTCAGCCTGCGCACGGTCGTGCTCGACGTGCCGCCCCAGGACGTGATCACGAGGGACAACGTCAGCGTCAAGGTGAACGCGGTCGTCTACTTCCGCGTGGTGCATCCGGTGCAGGCCATCGTGCAGGTCGAGAACTACCTCTACGCGACGAGCCAGATGGCGCAGACCACCCTGCGCAGCGTGCTGGGCCAGGCCCACCTCGACGAGCTGCTGTCCGAGCGCGAGCGCCTGGCCGCCGTGCTCCAGCAGGTGATCGACGAGCACACCGATCCCTGGGGCATCAAGGTGACGCAGGTGGCGGTCAAGGCGGTGGATCTGCCCCACGAGATGCAGCGCGCGATGGCCAAGCAAGCGGAGTCGGAACGGGAGAAGCGGGCCAAGATCATCCACGCCAGCGGGGAGCTGGAGGCCAGCCTCCAGCTCACGCAGGCGGCGCAGGCCATGGCCTCGCAGCCCATGTCGCTGCATCTGCGCTACCTGCAGACCCTGACCGAGATCGCGGCGGAGAAGAACTCCACCATCATCTTCCCGCTGCCCATCGACTGGCTGAAGGCGTTCTTCGGCCCGGATGCTCCCAAGCCATGAGCCAGGACCTCGAGCGCCCCGGTGAGGACGACGACCTCGTCATCCGCGGCGAGATCGAGACCACCAGCGTCCCCGAGCTGCTCCGCTCCATCCTCAGTAGCGGGGAGACGGGCGTCCTCACCATCCGCAACGGGGAGGCGGTCAAGAGCATCTTCGTCCTGAGCGGCCGCGTCGCCTACGCGTCCAGCAACAACCGGGACGAGCGCATGGGCGAGGTGCTGCTCATGCGCGGCAAGATCACCGTGCGCAGCTTCGTCGAGGCCAGCAAGCGCATCCGGCCCGGCCTGCGCCTGGGCTCGATCCTGGTGGAGCTGGGGGCGCTGGAGCCGGAAGAGCTGATCCCCGCGGTGGAGGTGCACGTCAAGAGCATCCTTATGGACCTGTTCACCTGGATCCGCGGCGAGTACGAGTTCGTCATCAAGGAGCTCGACGCGCGTGACAACGTGGCCATGCTGAACATGTCCACGGAGAACCTGATCCTGGAGGGCATCCGCAACACGCATTCGTGGCAGCAGGTCATCCGCGCCCTGGGGGACGTCGAGTCCGTCCTGGTGCCGACGGGAAGCACGGACGCGAACACGCGCCTCGACCTCACGGAGGAGGAGCAGGAGATCCTGGCCTACGTGAACGGGCGTGCCTCCGTCGAGCAGATCTGCGACCTCAGCTACCTGTCGAGCTTCGAGACCTGCCGCACCCTTTGGGCCCTTCAGGTCCTGGGCATCATCCGCCGCGGGCAGGCCGGAGAGACGGCCGCGCTGGGAGAGGGCGCGCGCGAGCGGGAGCGGGAGCTGGACCTCGAGGGGATCGTCGAGAAGTTCAACCAGATGTTCAGCCGGATCTACGGCTTCCTCCACGGGCGTCTGGGGGACGCGGTGGACCCGTTCATGGATGGCTGCCTCGAGGAGGTCTCGCGGCAGTACGGCGCGCTCTTCGACGGCGTGGACCTCAAGCACTACGGACGCGCCGATTTCGAGCAGATGCTGGCCAACGTGGCCGACCTGCCCGCCGAGCAGCGCAAGAGCCTGATGGTCTCGGCCCTCAACGAGCTCGTCTACGTCATCCAGCTCGCCGTGCGCACGCAGCACGGCGCGCAGGAAGAGGCCGTGGTCTCCGGCATCATCAAGGACGGGCTCCGGAAGCTCGGGGCGGGCTGAGGACTGGCGGCGCGCCGCCCGTGATCGGGCGCACGCCGCGTCGGTGTTAGGGTGTAGGACGGCTGGCCCGCACGTGACGCGGGGAAGGAGCGACTTGGCCCAGGACGATTACTATTACGAGATCCAGCTGACCAACAAGCAACTGGTCTTCTACTTCCTCGCCGGCGCCACCGGCCTCATCCTGAGCTTCCTGGCCGGGGTGATGGTCGGGCGCGGGGTCGACCAGAGCGCAGGCGAAGTGCAGGCGGCTCGCCCGGTGGCGGAAGAGCGCGTCGTCACCGAAGAGACGCCCAAACCCGTCCCCTCCGCCGCCGCCGAGGACCTGACCTACGCGCAGCGCCTCGAGAGCGACAAGACGGACGACGGCCTGGAGAAGCCCAAGGGCGGGACGCCGTCGACGGGACGAGCGGCGCGCGCCGTGACGCCTCCCGTCACCACCGCCGCCGCGGCCCCGACCACGGCTCCGGCCGCGCCCCCCGTCACCGTCGCCGCCGTCCCGCGTCCCGCGCCTCCGAAAGCGGCGCCCGCGGGTAGCGTGAAACTGGTCAAGGGTCCGGGCGCGCCCATCTCGGGTAGCGGCAATTTCACCATCCAGGTCGGCGCCTTCAAGGACAAGGCCAGCGCCGATTCCATCGTCGGGCGCCTCAAGAGCAAGGGATTCGCCGCCTACGTGGTCTCACCCGAGGGCGAGGGTCTCTTCAACGTGCGCGTCGGCAACTTCGCGACCCGCGCGGACGCCGAGCGCGTCCAAGGCAAGCTCCGCGACGAAGAGAAGTACAAGCCGTTCATAGTGAAGCCGTGAGCGCCGCCGGATCTCCGGCCCTCCTGCGCTTGCCTCCGTGGGCGCGCAAGGGCAGCCCGCTCTCTCCGGCGGCGCGGCCCCTCCGTGTCCTTCTCCGCGAGGAGCGGCTGGTGACGGTCTGCGAGGAGGCTCGTTGCCCCAACCTCGAAGAATGCTTCTCCCGCGGCACGGCGACCTTCATGCTGCTGGGCGATCGGTGCACGCGGCGTTGCGGGTACTGCGCGGTCGCCACCGGCCGTCCGCTCCCCGCCGATCCGGGCGAGCCGGCACGCGTCGCGGACGCAGCCGCGCGCCTGCGCCTGCGCTACGTCGTCCTGACCGCGGTGGCCCGTGACGACCTTCCCGACGGCGGGGCCTCCCAGTTCGCGGCCACCGTTCACGCCGTGCGCGCCCGCCTGCCCCAGGCCCAGGTGGAGGTGCTCACCCCCGATTTCAAGGGCGATCCAGGGGCGCTGGAGGCCGTGCTTTCCGCCCGGCCCGACGTGTTCAACCATAACGTCGAGATGGCGCCCCGCCTGTTCCCGCGGCTGCGCCCGCAGGGCGACTACGCTCGGAGCCTGGCCGTGTTGCGTGAGGCGCGGACGCGGCGCCCGGGCCAGGTGACCAAGAGCGGCCTCATGCTGGGTCTCGGCGAGACGGACGCGGAAGTCCGGCAGGTGCTCGCCGACCTGCGCGGCGCGCGTGTCGACATCATCACCCTCGGGCAATACCTGCGTCCCACCCGCGATCACGCGCCCGTCGCGCGTTACGTGGCGCCGGCCGACTTCGACCGCTGGGCGGAGGAGGCGCGCGCACGAGGCTTCCCCATCGTGCACTCCGGCGTGTTCGTACGCTCCTCCTTCCACGCGGAGGAGATTTTTCATGGCGCGGCTCCGGCGCCGCCGCCGGCCGCCGGCCCTGTCGCTCCGTAGGGAGGGTCTGGCCGCCCTCTCCGGCCTCCTCCTCGCCCTCTCCTTTCCGAAGTACGGCAGCGGCCTCGTGGCCTGGGTCGCCCTCACCCCGCTGCTGGTCGCCCTGGTCGAAGCGCCGAGCCCGAGCCACGGCTTCCGGCTCGGCTACGTGACGGGCGCCCTCTCGTCGCTGGGCATCGTCTACTGGACGTCGATCGTCGTCGTCCAGTACGGCGGGCTGGCGCGGCCGGTGGGTGTGGCCGTGATGGTGCTGCTCTGCCTGGCCCTGGCCCTGTTCCCGTCGGTATTCGGCTGGATGCTCTCCCGCTGGGCGCGCCGCCACGGGCCGACCGCGGTGCTGCTGGCGCCGATCGCGTGGGTCGCGACGGAGATCCTCCGCGCCCACACCCTCTTCAATTTCTCCTGGTGCCTGCTCGGCTACTCCCAGCACGCGAATCTGCCGACACTCCAGATCGCCCGCTACGGGGCCGTGTACGGCGTCTCGTTCCTGGTGGCGGCCGTCTCGAGCGCGCTCGCCTTCCTCGTCCTCGAACGGCGCCGCGGGCCGCGCCTGGCCGTCGCGCTCGTGACCGCCGGCCTCCTGGCCGTCGTCTGGATGCACGGCGAGTGGCGCCTGGGCCAGACCCTGCCTGAGGCGGGCCGTCTGAAGGTCGGCCTCGTCCAGGCCTCCATCGCCCAGGACGAGAAGTGGGACGCCGCGCACGCCTGGGCCAACGTGGACCGCCACCTCGAGCTGACGCGCCGCGCCCACGCGCAGGGCGCGCGCCTCGTGGTGTGGCCCGAGTCCGCGCTTCCCTTCCTCTTCGATCGCACGCCGGTCGTGGCCGCCCAGCTGCGGAAGATGGTCCAGGAGTCCGGTCTCTTCCTCCTCTTCGGGAACGACGACCGCGAGGAGCGCGAGGACGAGCGCGGGCGCATCTGGGTGGGGGCCAAGATGATCGATCCGCAGGGCGCGGTCGTCCTGCGGTACCACAAGATGCGCCTGGTCCCGTTCGGGGAGTACGTCCCCCTCCAGTCCATCTTGACCCTGGGCGGCCGGTTCTCCGCGAAGCTGGTCCAGGAGGTGGGGGAGTTCACGCCGGGCGAAGGGTACGCGGTGGGTGCGGTGGACGGTCACCCGATCGCGGCCTTCATCTGCTACGAGGCGATCTTCCCCGACCTCGTGCGCGAGTTCGCGGCGCGGGGCGCGCAGCTCCTCGTCAACATCACGAACGACGGCTGGTACGGGCGGACTTCGGCGCCCTACCAGCACTTCGCGATGGCGAAGTTCCGCGCCGTCGAGAACGAGCGCTACCTCGTGCGCGCCGCCAATACCGGCATCACCGCCGTGGTGGATCCGCACGGCCGGGTCCTCGACCGTACGGAGCTGTTCGAGCGGACCGTCCTGGTCCGCGAGGTGCCCCTGCTGGCGGGCTCGACCTTCTACGCCCGCCACGGCGACGTCTTCGCCTGGGCCTGCCTGGGCGCGGCGGTGGCGCTGACGGCCGCCGGGTTGCGAAAACGCGAGGTCCGGCCGCCGGCTCCCTGAGGGTGTGCTAGGCTGGATCGAGAAGACCTTGCGCTATGCTCCGACGGTCTGACCCGGCCGATCGCGACGCCGAGTGGGTGGTGGCCGCGGGGCGGAGCCGGTCCTCGGGGGCCGATCCGCAGCCCAGAAGCGGGCTTCCGCTCGACCGCCGCCACGGTGCGCCCGTGGTGCTTCTCGCCGACGATCTCGAGGACCAGCGCGAGCTCTACGGGCAGTACCTCGAATTCGCGGGCTACGAGGTCGTCCTGGCGCGAGACGGCTACGAAGCGATCGACCTCGCTCTCCGCCGGCGCCCCGACGTGGTGATCATGGACCTGGCCATGCCGGGTCTGGACGGTTTCGAGACGACCCAGCGGTTGAAGCTGCTGGAAGCCACCCGGGCCATCCCGATCATCGCCCTCACCGCGCACGGAGCGCTGCCCCGGGAGTGGGCCCTCAGTGCGGGTTGCGCGGCCTACCTCAAGAAGCCCTGCTACCCCCACGACCTCGCGTTGGAGATCTCGTCGGTCCTCGCCAAGGCGAGCGGTCCCCGGCCCGCTCCCGTCGTCCCCCTCGGGTCGGGGCTGCCCGCGCGCGTGCTCGTGGTGGACGGCAGCGTCGGCGACCGGGAGCTGTTCGCGGAATACCTCGAATATCGCGGCTGCACGGTCTCCGTGAGCGTGGTGCCTTCGACGGCCGGCAGTGACGTGCGACGGCTACGGCCCGACGTCATCGTGCTCGACCTCGATCTGCCGCAGGTCGCGGGCTGGAACATCCTCCGGGATCTCCGGCGGGATCCGGACACCCGCGACGTCCCCGTGGTCGGCCTGTCGCGTCAGGCCACCGAGGCCAAGCGGGCGGAGGCCCGTGCGTTGGGAGCGGCTCTGCTCGCGAAGCCCTGCGAGCCGGACGCGCTCTACCTCGCGGTGAGCAAGGCCTCCGCCGGTCCGGTGCCCGGCCGGGACTGAGACGCCTCAGCGCTTCCGGCCGATATCGACCGGCCCGCGACCAGACAGGCCGAGGAAATGGCGCTGCAACGCGTCCGCCATCTGGTCACGGATGCTGGACGCGGTCTGCTGGGCGAGCCCCTCCAGCAAGAGCGTGCACTCGAAGCCGTCCTCCCGGTAGACGGTGACGATCCACCAACCCAGCTCGACGCCATGGGTGAGCCCGACTCGCCACGGCCCGGGAAGCGTCTCCAGCGCCTGCGCGACGCGTGAGAAGAGCGCAGGCTCCTCGGGCTCGCCCGGGGGCATGGGCGTGAGGAGCGTGACGTGCCGCGGGTCCGTGTTCATCAAGCTCTCCTCCATTCGGAAGGCGCTCGAACAAGGTTAGCACCATCCGGGACCCCGGAAGGGTGGGCGCGCCGCCTTCCGCGCCCTCCGGGTAGAATCGTCGCTGGAGGTGCGTTTGAGCTCTGACTTCTCCCAGCGTTTCGAACAACTGGTTGCGAGGGCCGCGGACATCCGCGGCTACCTTTGAGGAAGACCCGATCCGGGCGGAGATGGCGCGCCTCGAGCAGCGCATGTCGGCTGCCGACTTCTGGCAGGACCAGCAGGGCGCCCAGAAGATGCTCCAGAAGCGCAAGCGCCTGGAGGGCGACCTCGGCTTCCTGAAGCGCCTGCGCGGGCAGGAGGACGACACCCGCGTCCTCGTCGAGTGGGCGCAGGCGGGAGAGGACGTCGAGACGGACCTTCGCGCCGCCCTGGACGGGCTGGAGGAGACGATCTCCGCGGCCGAGTTCCAGAAGATGCTCGGCGGCGAGCATGACCGCGCGAACGCCATCCTGACCATCAACGCGGGGGCGGGGGGCACGGAGAGCCAGGACTGGGCGGAGATGCTGCTCCGCATGTACCTCCGCTGGTGCGACCGCCACGGCTACAAGCGCGACATCACCGAGATCCAGGCCGGCGAGGAGGCGGGGATCAAGAGCGCGACCGTGCTCGTCAGCGGCGAGTACGCGTACGGGTACCTCTCGGCCGAGGTCGGCGTGCACCGCCTCGTCCGCATCAGCCCGTTCGACTCGGCGTCACGGCGGCACACGTCGTTCGCGTCCGTCTTTGCCTGGCCCGAGATCGAGGAGGACATCAAGATCGAGGTCCAGGACAAGGATCTCCGCGTCGACACCTACCGGTCGAGCGGGGCCGGGGGGCAGCACGTCAACGTGACCGATTCCGCGGTGCGCATCACGCACATGCCCAGCGGCATCGTGGTCTCCTGCCAGAACGAGCGGAGCCAGATCCGCAACCGCGAGGTCGCGATGAAGGTGCTCAAGTCCCGTCTCTACGACCTGGAGCTGCAGAAGCAGAAGGCAAAGCTGGACGCGGTCGAGAACGCGAAGAAGGACATCGCCTTCGGCAGCCAGATCCGCTCCTACGTCCTCCATCCCTATCAGCTCGTCAAGGACCATCGGACGAAGTACGAGGTGGGCGACGTGGGCCGCGTGCTCGACGGCGATCTCGACGACCTCATCCAGACCACCCTGGTCGCGCGGGCCAAGGGGACGCTCGGCGCGGCCGCCGCCGCGGAGGACGAGCGCTGAGACGGAAGCGGCGG
>DASTLK010000416.1:0-1856 GCA_035715025.1 Vicinamibacteria bacterium | reverse complement strand
CGTCGCCAGCCGCGGCATGGGCGTGTACGTCGGCACGGCGTCGCTGATCTCCACGGAGATCGGGATCATCACGTACATGTACCAGGCGCAGTTCGGGTTCCTGGCCGGCTTCTCCGCCTTCATCGTCGGCCTCATCACGATCGTGGTCTGCTATGCGGTGGGCCGCACCGGCTTCGTCATCTCGCGCCTGCGCGAGATGAACGTGATGACGGTGCCCGAGTACCTCGAGCGCCGCTACCAGCGCCGCGTGCGCGTGCTGGCCGGCCTGATGATGGCCTTCGGGGGCTGCCTCAATCTCGGCATCTTTCCGATCATCGAGGCGCGGTTCCTCACCATCACCGCCGGCCTCCCCGCGCGCTACGTGACCTGGACGATGGCCGTCCTCCTCCTGATTGCCCTCGCCTATACGGCGGTGGGCGGCATGCTGTCCCTCATCGTCACCAACTACGTGCAGTACATCCTCCTCGCGGTGGGGACCCTCGTCATCACGTTCGTCTGCCTGTGGAAGGTGGGATGGCCGTCCATGACGGCCACCGTCCTCGAGCGCATGCACGGACGGGGGCTGGATCCCTTCGCCGACCTCGGCGTCGGCCCGGCCTTCATCCTGTGGCAGGTGCTCCTCTACACGGCGCTCATGACCGTCTGGCAGTCCGCGGCCATGCGCGCGTTCTCCGCCCGTGATGCCGCCACCGCCCGCAAGGTGTTCACGCTCACGAGCGTGCTCTTCCTGGGGCGGGCCGTGATCCCGATGGCCTGGGGCATCGCCGCCCTGGCCTTCTTCTGGGGACGGACCACGCCCCTTCCGATCGCGACGGCCGAGGACCCGCGCACGGAGATGGCCCGCCTCGATCGTGAGCTGGCCACGGCCGCGCCGCGCGCCGTCGAGGACGGCCATCTCGAACGCGTGCTGCCCCAGGTGGACCGCCTCGAGCTCCTCGCGCAGCGGGAAGCCGACCCTGCCGTGGCTTCCCCGTACGCGCAGCGCGCGCAGTCCGTGCGCGAGGAGGTCGGGATGGTCGCCATGCCGTGGATGGTGGCGGGCCTGGTGCCGACGGGCCTCCTCGGCCTCATGATGGCGGGCATGCTCGCCGCCTCCGTGTCCACCTACGCGGGCTACTTCCTCGGCTGGAGCGCGGTGATCTCCCAGGACGTGGTGAGCCCCCTGCTCGGACGCGAGCTCTCGCCCGCGGGCAAGCTGCGGCTCACCCGCGTGACCATCGTGGCCCTCACCGCGTTCATCATGGTCTGGAGCCTCGTCTACCACGTGCCCGGGCCCGCGTTCTTCTATCTGCAGGTCACCGCGAACCTCTTCATGGCCCCGACCCTGATCACGATCGTCGGCGGACTCTACTGGCGTCGCGCCTCGTCCGTGGGGGCGTACCTGTCGTACATCCTCGGCGCGGCGGCTTCGCTCGGCTACCTGATCCCCGCCCTGCGCCTCAGCGTGGGCACGGCCGGGAACCTGAGCTGGGGCCTCGCCCTCCTGGGCCTCGTCGCCGGTTCCTTCCTGTGGCCGGACACGAGCGGCGCCGCCGTGGCCGAGCGCGGGGCGGCATGACCTGGCTCGCGCTGTGGACGGTCGTGTTCTTCGGCGCGGTGGCGGCGTTCGTCTACGTTTCTGCGCTGGTGGGACTGCGCGGCTGGCCGGAAGTGCGCGCGCTGTTCCAGGAGTTGGAGGCGGCGGAGGCCTCACGGGAGCGCGCCGCGGAGACGCCGCCCGAGAGAGGCACGGATCGGTCCGAGGGGGAGGGATCCGCGTGAGCGACCGCGTGCGCGCGTCCGACCTGCTCGAATGGTGCCGCATCCCCGCCCACCAGCTCGCCACCCACCCACGGCGGCGGGTGCCCTTGCGGCTC
>DASTLK010000415.1:0-2300 GCA_035715025.1 Vicinamibacteria bacterium | reverse complement strand
GTGATTCCCGCGATCGGCGATGAAGACGTTGCCTGCGCCGTCGACAGCCACTCCTTCCGGCGAGGAGAGGCGAGCCTTCACCGCGGGGCCGCCGTCGCCGAGGTAGCCGGGGAAGCCGCTGCCGGTGATCTTCTCGATAGGCCCGTTCCCGGACGGAATCCGAAACACCGTATGAGTGGCGCGATCCGCCACGTAAAGGTTCCCCGCCGTGTCCACGGCCAGGCCCCACGGACGGAGCGGGCCTTCGACCGGATCGGCGCGCCGCGTGGGATCCCCGGGCGGTGGTCGCGAGCCCCCGACCGCCGGCAAGCCCGGAGACGGCGGCGGAGAGCGAAGGAAGGTCGTGATGATCCCCGTTCGGCCGTCGATGCGGCGGATCGCGCGATCTCCGTCATCCGCGATGTACACGTTTCCGGATCCGTCCACTGCCAGCGCGACGGGAGCGCCCAGCGACGACTCGGCCGCGGAGCCGCCGTCTCCGTTGGGGAACGACTGCGGATCGAATGGGCCGATCCGAGGTGCTCCGCCTGCCACCACGGTCATCCGGCCCGCGGCATCGATCGTGAAGACGCGGCTGAGCTCCGGGGCCGCGACGTACACCTTGCCGCGGGCGTCAGCCGTCACCGCGCTCGGCCGGCCGATTCCCGTGTGCATGGCCGTGAACGATCGAGGCGGGACATCCCGCGCCGTATCGGCCGGCATGGCGGCGGATCGCACCGGTCCTCCCTGCGCCCCCAGGAGCACGATCGACGCAGCCATCCACCGGGCCCACATCACGGCGCTCTAGGATGGCCGCGCGATCGGTCCGTACTTGAGTCGGTTGGTGCGGCCCTTCTCCTCGACGTATCGACCCTGCCGCCAGACGATCATCGTCCAGTCCGGACGATCGTCGAAGGTCCACACAACCCGGGCCTGCTGGTCGTTGTGGACTCGGTACCCATTGATCGCCACCACGGTGTCTCCCTCCATCCGCACGTCGTCTCCGGGAGGGGGCGGCGCCGTGAGCTCCGCGAGCGACACGCGCTCCAGTCCGCCCGGGAAGACCTTGGCCAGCGCGGCCACCGATCGGCCCCCGAAGCGACCGTCGGCGATGCGGTGTTCGTACCGAAGGTAGAACTCGTCGAGCGCCGCCTGGGCGGAGTTCCCGTAGCGCTGGACGTTCTTCTGGCGCCAGTCCTCCGCTTCCGCATAGTGGCCGGTCCGCTCCTGGAAATACGCCATGGTCTCGAGTCCACCTCCCGAGTACACGTCCGCGGCCATCTGAGCCACTTCCCGCGCGCGGTCCACGCGCGATCGGTCGAGGTAGTAACCGACCAGCCATTTGACGTGATGCGACAAGCCCACGCGATCCGGCGCCTTCTCGACCGCCTTCTCGTAGGCGGCGGCGGCCTCGTCGTCGCGATCGAGGTCCGCGAGGTAGTCGCCGAGCGAGAGGTACTCGCGCGGCACGAGGGCGGCGATCTTCTCGAACAGGGCACGGTAGGCCGTCGCGTCCTCCCGCTGCGTCGCGGCCAGGCGCTTCATGGCCAGGAGGTCGTAATCGGTGAGTGGCCCATAGAACGCCTTCACCTGCGCCGACGTGGCTTGGGACGGGGGCGGCACCTCACGGAGGAAGGTGGGATCGAACGGGGCCAGCTCGTGCATCGCGGCGTAGAGGGGCCGAGGGTCCGTCCGAGGAGGCAGGGCGGTGCCGCGATAGGGCGGCATCAGCGCGGTACCCGCGGGAGCGAGCGTGCGGAGCCACTTCGATTGAGGGACCAGCGACACGGCGGTGCCGGGGCAGCGGTTCTGGATGACGCTCCAGAACAGGGGGCATACTCGTTCCGGCGCGTCCTGGGTGAGCGCGAGCCCGCGGGCACATCCATCGCTCCGCAGCCCCTCGGCATCGCGGACCGGGCTGTCCTTGGGAGGGTCGTCACCGCGTCGAGAGTCCCAGGTGAGGCTCTCCGCCGGCCAGAGCTCGAGCTTGGCGAAGTGTTCGTGGAAGCCGGCGCGCACGGTGCGCGCCTCGTCCTCGAGACCGAGCATCCGGGCGTAGAAGGCGGCCGAAGCCTGGGCGGCGAAGACGAGGTTGCGTTGGAAGAAGCGCGCCCACACGCCCCACCCGATCACCTGCGGGGCCGGTCTCGGTCCGCCTTCGGTGGAGACGAGCCGTTGCGGCTTCGCGTTCAGGGGCTCCGCGATCTTCTCCGGTGACAGGGGTGCGCCGTGGAGGATCCGGTAGACCTCGGCGGTCTCCTGCATCTCGGTCCCGATGAGCGACGAAGAGAAGATATGACCCTCTGCAACGGACCCATCGC
>DASTLK010000414.1:0-3890 GCA_035715025.1 Vicinamibacteria bacterium | reverse complement strand
AGGAGGAGGGAATCATGCGGCTGAAGTTCGCGACGGCGAGTGCTCTCTTGAGTGGGCTCGGCATCCTCCTCGTCTTGACGCCGCGGGCGGACGCGGCGGCGGGGTATTCCTACTCCGTCGTCGGCAATCCGGCCGACGTCGTCACCGCCACCCGCGGGCTGCTGGTCCTCCAGGGCGGCGGCACCGACGTCGACGAGAACTTCGTGCGCATGGGAGCCAGGGCCGGCGGCGGGGATTTCGTCGTGATCCGCGCCTCCGGCACCGACGCCTACAACCCCTACATCTACTCGCTCTGCTCGTGCGATTCGGTGGCGACGATCGTGTTCAAGAACCGCAAGGCGGCTTTCGAGCCGTTCGTCATCGACACCATCCGCAACGCGGAAGCGCTGTTCATCGCCGGCGGCGACCAGTCGGACTATGTGAACTTCTGGAAGAACACTCCGGTCGAAGAGGCCCGCTCAGCGCGGAGGCCGGCGTGCTGACCTCGTCGCGCGGCGAGGTCTACTGACGCGGCGTTCGCGCGACGTCACGGTCGAAGCGATTCCTGGAGCCTGCGCGCCACCCAGCCGTCGATGCGTGCCTCCAGCGCGTCCAGCGGCAACGCGCCTGCGCCCAGCACCTCGTCGTGGAAGAGCCGCAGGTCGAAGCGCGGCCCCAGGGCCGCCGACGCGCGCGCCCGCAGCTCCTTGATCTTGAGCTCGCCGATCTTGTAGGCCAGGGCCTGGGCCGGCCAGACGATGTAGCGGTCCACCTCGACCACGATGTCGTGCTCGGCCTTGCCCGCGTTGTCCGCGAAGTAGTCGATGGCCTGCGGCCGGCTCCAGCCCAGCGCGTGCATGCCCGTGTCCACGACCAGCCGGATGGCCCGCCACATCTCGTAGGTGAGCTGGCCGAACTTCGCGTAGGGATCCTCGTAGAAGCCCATCTCGGAGCCCAGGCTCTCCGCGTAGAGCCCCCAGCCCTCGATGTAGGCGGTGTAGAAGCCGTGGCGGCGGAAGTCCGGCATCTCCGGCAGCTCCTGGGCGATGGCGATCTGGAGGTGGTGGCCGGGCACGGCCTCGTGCAACGCGAGGGCTTCCATCTCCCACCGGGGCCGCGCGCGCAGGTCGTAGGTGTTCGCGAAGAAGCGCCCGGGCCGGCCCGCGGAGGGCGAGCCCGGCTCGTAGTAGGCCGTCGTCTGGCTCTTCTCCGCGTAGGACGGGACGGCAACGACGCCGTAGGGCAGGCGCGGCAGCGTCGCGAAGAGCCTGGGCAGCTCCGGGTCCACGCGCTTGCAGATGTCGCGATAGGCGACGAGCAGGTCCTCGGCCCGATCGAAGAAGAACCGGTCGTCCGTGCGCAGGAAGCCGACGAACTGCTGGAACGTCCCGTCGAAGTCCGCGCGCGCGATGACCGCGTCCATCTCCGCGCGTATGCGCTTCACCTCGTCGAGGCCGATGCGATGGATCTCCTCCGCGCCCAGACGCGTGGTGGTCATCTGGCGGATGGAGAAGCCGTACCAGGCCTCGCCGTCGGGAAGATCGCGGGCCGCGATCGTCTCGCGCGTGCGCGGCAGATACCGGCGTTCGAGATGGTCCAGGAGCCTGCGATATGCGGGCGCCACCGCCCCGGCGTACGCGCGCCCGGCGGCCGCGCGCAATCGCTCCTGGGTGGACGCGTCGATCGCGGCCGGAAAGGACAGGAAGGGCCGGAGGAGCGGGCTCGTGAGCGGGTCCTCGACGATCTGGTTCCGGACCTGGTCGGGCACGTCGCGCAGGGTCACCCGCGGCGGCGTGATCCCGGTCTCCACGCCTTTCTCGAGGAGGGCGATCGTCTGGTCGACGAGCGTGGGCACCGCCTCCAGGCGCGCCAGCGCGTTCTCGAAATCGGATGCCTGGAAGTAGGGCATCAGCATCAAGGTCTGGGCGACGCTTTGCTGCACCCCGCCCATCTGCGTGATCGGCATGTATTCGCCCTTGAAGCGGCGCCCTTCCAGGGATTCCTCGACGTTGCGGCGGAAGAGGTCGTAGTGGACCTGGTCGGCGGGGCTCAGGGCGGCTCGGTCGATGGTGGCCAGGACGCGCGCCGGGACCTCCATCTCGCGGTTGCGCCGCTCGTAGGCCTCGAGGGACTGGTCGGTCCAACGGTGGTTCCGGCCGGGATCGCCGGTGTACGTGGCCAGCTCCGGGTACTCGTCGAGGGTGTAGGTCCAGTGCGCGCGAAACAGCGCGTGCAGCCGTTCGGCCTCCGATTGCTGCCCTTTCGATTCTTCGATCTGGCGTGCAGAGTCCTCGCGCATGGGTGTGATCTTACTAAGTCAGGGGGGGCACTCACTCGTCACCACGATGGGAGTTCGCGACCCCCCCTGAAACCCCCCTCGCACCGCGCCGCCGCTGCGCGGCGCCGCCGTGCTCTACGTACCTCCGTGGTGTCGCGTGCCTTCGTGTTACCATCGCCGCCTAGATGCCCGAACCCCGGACTCCGGCCCGGGCGGGATCTCCTCCCGCGGCCAGCGAAGCCGACGCCGACCAGGCCCGGCGTCAGGCCGAACGTCTCCACCTTCCGTTCGATCCCCTCGAAACTCCCCCGGACGACGCGTCGCTGTGGGCGGAGACGCCGCTGGAGCTGCTGGTGCGCTTCGCGTGCGTGCCCGTCGGCCGCGAGGACGGACGACTGGTCCTGGCCTTCGGTGGCCTCGACGATCTCGCGCGCGTGGATGATGCCGAGTTCCATCTCGGCCAGCCCATCGAGCCGGTGGTGGCGCCCGCCTCGCGCGTGGCCGCCCTGCTCAAGCGCCACCGCGGCGGGGACCTGCTCCTCGAGCAGGCCAGCGAGCCGCTGCGGCTCCAGCTCGTGGCGGACGACGAGTCGGAGATCGACGTCGGTCTCAAGGCCTTGCCGTCCGACTCCCCCGTCGTGCGCCTCGTGGACTCCCTGATCCTCGGCGCCATCGACCGCCGCGCCTCCGACGTGCACATCGAGACCAAGGACCGCGAGGTGCTCGCGAAATACCGCATCGACGGCGTGCTCTACCCCGCCCTGGAGCCGCTCGACAAGCGCCACCACGAGACCATCATCAGCCGGATCAAGGTCATGTCCGAGCTGGACATCGCGGAGAAGCGCGTGCCCCAGGACGGGCGCTTCCGCCTGCGCGTGAAGGGCCGCACCATCGACTTCCGCGTCTCCATCATGCCCTCCATCCACGGCGAGGACGCCGTCATCCGCATCCTCGACAAGGAGTCGCTCAACGCCGCCTTCCGCAACCTCCGGCTCGACGTGCTCGGCTTCGGGGAGCCGGACCTCCGGAAGTTCCGCAAGTACATCACCGAGCCCTACGGGATGGTGGTGGTGACGGGGCCGACGGGCAGCGGCAAGACGACCACGCTCTACGCGGCCCTGAGCGAGATCGCCACCCCCGAGGACAAGATCATCACCATCGAGGATCCGGTCGAATACCAGATCCCGCTCATCACCCAGGTGCCGGTGAACGAGAAGAAGGGTCTGACCTTCGCCCGCGGCCTGCGCTCGATCCTGCGCCACGACCCGGACAAGATCATGGTGGGCGAGGTGCGCGACCCGGAGACGGCGCAGATCGCGGTCCAGTCCGCCCTGACCGGCCACCTCGTGTTCACCACCGTGCACGCCAACAACGTGTTCGACGTCATCGGCCGCTTCATCGCCATGGGCGTCGAGCCCTACAACTTCGTCTCCGCGCTCAATTGCGTGATGGCGCAGCGCCTGGTGCGGCTGCTGTGCGCGCGTTGCAAGCGGCCGGGCCATCCGGGGGACACCCTGCTCCGCGAGTCGGGCCTCGACCCCGACGTGTACCACGACCAGGTGTTCTTCGAGTCCGTGGGCTGCGAGGAGTGCGGGGGGACGGGATTCCTGGGGCGGACGGCCGTGGACGAGCT
>DASTLK010000413.1:0-3123 GCA_035715025.1 Vicinamibacteria bacterium | reverse complement strand
AATGCGGGCGTGTTCTACCACGGCACCGAGGAGTACGACCACATCTACTGGAGCGCGCCCGAGTACCAGCTCCTCGACGACGCCGCCCACCCGGACGGCAAGAACCGCCTGACCTCGGCCGGCTCCGCCTACGCGCTGTATCCGCCGCCTGCCGGCGTGGTGAAGCCCGCGGGGGAGTGGAACTCGTCCCGCATCGTGGCGCGGGGAGCGCACGTCGAGCACTGGCTCAACGGCAAGAAGGTGGTCGAGTACGAGCTCTGGAGCCCCGACTGGGAGGCCAAGGTCAAGGCCAGCAAGTTCAAGGACTGGCCCAACTACGGCCGCGCCAAGAAGGGGTACATCGCGATCCAGGGCGATCACGAAGGCTCGCTCTCCCTCCGCAACGTCCGCATCCGCGAGCTGAAATAGCACGCAATTCGTTCTTGACTACGTCGGGTCAGCGGTCTATTGTCATGATTCTCGAGGCCTTTTGTCATGAAAAGTGCCCGCGGTTCCACTGGGAGTGGTACGCGGGGAGAAGCAGAGAGTTGAGATGTTCGCATCTCCCAACCCCCCGCACCCGTGTCGCAACCGTCCGCCGGTGAGCGGACTGGTGCGTTTTTAGGCTTCTCCACGGACGCGCGTCGCGCCCGGCTTCCCTCCTGGGCCCGAAGATAGGGGTTCATCGTGCCGACGACCCTGCAGGCTGGGAGCGGGCTCCTGTGCGGGATGCTCGCAGCGGCCCCCGTGTGGGCCCAGCCGCCGCGCGGATTCCAGCTCGCGGCCCAGACGCCGCATTTCCTCTTCTACAGCCGGAACGGCGAAAGAATCGACGTGCACGAGGTCGAGCGCGCGCTGTGCAAGGTCCAGCGCCTCCTCGGACAGGAACTGCCCGGCCGCGCCGAGTACTACCGGTATGGCACGCCGCAGGAAATCGCGGCCAACCTCGGGGAGTACGCCAGCGGCGTGACGCTCGGAAGCCTGCGCCAGATCCACACTGTTCGCCGCGAATGCCCCCTCCACGAGATCGTCCACCTGGTGGCCGCGCAGCTCGGCGACCCCGGCCCCTTCTTCCAGGAAGGGCTGGCGGTGGCGCTGAGCGGGTCGAAGTGGCGGGGCCAGGCCCTGGGCCGCGTGCGTCTGCCGGCGGCCCTGCGGCGGCAGAAGGTCTCCGTGCTCGCCGCCCGCTTCGAGAGCATGGACCCCGAGACCGCCTATCCCATCGCCGGATCGTTCGTGGCCTTCCTGATCAAGACCTACGGCGTCTCGCGGATGGCGGACTTCTTCCGCGCGTCCGGAGGCTCGGGATCGCCGACGGACACCGCGTTCCGCGCGACCTTCGGGGAGAGCCTCGACCAGGCGGGCACCGCCTGGAAGGAGGGCCGAGCGCTCAGGCGGGGATCGCCACCACCACCGCCGTCGTGTTGTGCCAGCCCTCGAGGCGGCCCTTGAAGCGCGCGATCTCGCCGTAGGTGAGCAGCCCGGCGACGGGCACGTCCGGGAAGACGGTCTGCACCGCCTCGATCTCCCGTCCGAAGGCCTGGTCGAGGATCATGCCGCGGCAGACGCAGTCGAAGAGGAGGACGGCGGAGGCCCGTGCCCCGCGCAGGTTGCGACTCGCTTCCTCCGCCGCCCGGTGCGCCGCCGAGACCATGCTCTGGGGCTCGCCGTCGAGGATCGCGACCTGCGCGCCCTCCGGGATGTCCGCGGCGCAGGAGAGCGAGCCGTCGGAACCGACGGAGAGGGGGGCGCGGGCGCGCTTGATTTCGTCGAAGACGAGGAGGCCGAGCTCGTTGCCGATCAGGAAGGCTCCCGCGCTTTCGGGCTGGAGCGACACGCCCTTCGTCGCCGCATACTCGCGATACACGTCGAAGGCCGGACGCCCGTCCAGCTCGTAGACCACGTTGCGGGTGGCGCGGGTGACGCGCATCGGACGTGTCGTGGCCTTGAGGCCGTGGTCGACGCCCACGCCCCACGGGGTGCGCGAGAACGTGTGGAGGACGGCCGCGCCGTCCCGGTGAGCCTGCGTGCCGCCGCCGACCGTCGTGGCCTTGAACGCGCCGTCGTCGCCGGCGGCGCCGCCCACCACCTGCTGGAAGGGACGCGTGGCGGTCATGATCTGATTGACCAGCTCTTCGCCCACGCCATTGAGGCCATCGGCCAGCACGATCGTCGTGGAGTTGGACAGCCCGCGTACCCCCGCCGCTTTCGCGGCCGCCGCGAACCCGTCGCAGAGGCGCCGCGCGGCGCCGGCCGGGTCCGCCTTCACGCCCGTCTCCGTGCGCAGCTCGATCGCGGTGTCGGGGCTGGACACGACGAGCGCCGCCACTCCTCCGCGGGTCAGGCCGCGCTCCGTGATCTCCCCGGCGGTGGTGCAGCCCAGGAAGGTCGTCCCCGGCGCGCAACGCTCGGCGACGCCGAGGGCCACGCCGAGATCGTGACGCGGCGCGACGAAGAGCAGCCCGAAGCTGGGCGCGCCTCCCGACAGCGGCTTGAGAGCCGCGCGGACCGCTTCCTCCACCGCCCGCCGCGTGTCCGCCAGCGTCGATCGCCCGCTGCCCGCCGTCGTGGTCCGCGGCTCGGTCTGCGTCGCCATGCGCAATCCTCCCGATCTTTCATGCGAGGGAGAACGGCGACTATACAAACAACGACGATACTGTCATGTGCGGATGCTCACAGACACCCTTACTGCCGGGGAGAGACGAACTCGCCGGACGGATCGACCTGCTTCAGGGCCGTGACCTTGCCCTCGGGCCCGACCACGAACTCGACGGTGACGTCCGAGAACTCCTTGAGACGGAACCGACGCGGCTTCCACGGCACCAGCGCCTGGAAGGGCTGACCCGGGAAGACCACCCCCAGGCCGCCGCCTTCGCGCAGCACGACCTGGAACTTCGCGCCGGTGGGGGAGGTGTACGTGCCCGCGTAAGGACGGAGCGTGTCGGCCAGGCTCAACTCGCGAGGGATGCGGCGCGGGAACACCACCTCCGCCTCGTCGAGCGAGACGAGCGCGCGGTCGATCTCCCCTTGGGGGCTGGTGCCAAAGCTGACGGACCACTGGCCGTCCTGTTCGTCGTCGGGGGTGTCGAAGCGGTCGTAGTGGAAGTGGGCGAGGGGCAGCTTGATCTTGTGGAAGTCGAAGAG
>DASTLK010000412.1:0-7350 GCA_035715025.1 Vicinamibacteria bacterium | reverse complement strand
GAGAAGGTCTGCGGGAAGCTGCTCACGATGGAGCCGTTGATCGTGTCGCGGCGCGACACCTTGACCGTGGCCTTGCCTTCCTTCACGTCCAGCGAGAGCACGCTCATCTTCACCACCTGCGACTGGATGCTCTTGAAGGCGGCGCGCGCCCGTTTCTCCTCTTCTTCGGAGAGGTTCGGTTTCACGGTGCGGAACATCTGCATGTCCTTGGCTTCCACCGCGCGGACATAGGTCTCCAGCACCTTGCGGATGCTGACCGCCTCCGTCGACAGCTCCCCGGAGGGGAGCGTCACCGCGGGCGCAGAGTCTTCGCGAAGGGCGGCGCGCACGCACGGCGGCGGCGCGCCGACGACGAGGGCCACGCACAGGGCGGCGACCGCGGTTCGACGACCGCGATGGGAGCCCATCGCGGGTGCGTTAGAAGCCGTATTCGAGGCCGATGAGCGGCGTCAGGCGGTCGCGCAGTCCATGGTCGTTGAGGCCGAACAGGACGTTGGCGTCGATGAGCAGGCGGCCACGCGGGTTGAACTTGAACCCCACGGCGCCCGAGATCTCGTTCTCGGAGCGGCTGGCGAACGAGATGTCCGGGAACGTCGTGCGGCCGTCCAGCGCGTGGAAGGTCGTGGGCACGAGGCGGCGGCCGTCGAGGACGCGCCGTCCAAGCACGTCTGCGGCCAGGGTGAGGTTCCCGGTGACGGCCAGGGCCACTCCGCCCGTGAACGTGATCTGGTTCGGCAGCTTCGCCTTCGTGCCGAGAACGGGATCGCCGGCGAGCGTGCTGTCCCCGTTCCACTCGTAGCCCACGGCGGCGTGCGGCGAGAACGTGCGGCCGGTCGACGACACGACCAGGAAAGGCTTCACGCCCCACGCGCCCGCACCCAGGAGGTCCATCTCGTCTCCGGTGGGGAGGCGGCTGTCGACGCCGAGGCCCACGGCCAGCGGTCCGGCGCTGGCCGCGCGCGCCTTGAGGCGAACCACGACGTCGCCGACGCCGCTCGCGCTTCCCGTCGATTCGAACGACTTCGTGTCGCCGAAGGCGCCACTCGCGTCGCGGAAGAAGTGGATCGCGGGATTGGCCGACGTCCCGATGCGGCGCACGGTGGCGGTCGAGCGCACGCTCAGGTCCGTGGTGACCAGGGGCACGGCCACGGCCAGGTCGAGCCACGACGTGACGCCGAAGTTCAGGTACGTCGTGAGCTGGCTGACGGCGGCGTCGATCGCGTTGCTGGTGGTGACCACGTCGTCGCGCCCCGTCCCCGCGACGGGATTGTCGTGCGTGAACACCGCGGGCACGTCATCGAGCCCGACTCCTTCCAGCTTGTCGAAGGTGAACCGCTGGAAGTGGACGCCGAGGCTGAGCTTGTGGCGTCCCACGGTGTCCGCGCGGTCCGCGAGGATCGGGCCGAAGCTCTTGGTCGATCGCGTGAACAGGCCCAGCCCGGGGTCCAGGGTGTAGGTGAAGCCGGAGGCGGGAGTGGGGATGGGCAGGCCGGTGAGCTGGCTGGCGATGGCCACGTTGAACTGCGTGAACTCGGCCTGGAAGGCGCTGTTGAAATGCGCGGAGTGGGTCTGCCCGTTGGGAAGCCGCGCTTCGCTGTCGACGACGAGCCCGGTCGGGCCGTAGAGGTGGGGAATCAGGAAGGCCAGCTTGTCGTCGCCTCGGCTGGCCGGTGCCGACACCAGCAGCGCGAAGGCAAGCGTCCCGAGGACCCGGCGGCTTATGATGCTCACTCACTCTCCTCGGAGGGACGTCTTCTACAGCCGCGGAGAGTAACACTTCCCGCGGCGTAGGTGGTCCAAATAGCGCCGGGGGTGCGAGGGCTCACACCGGCCGGTATCAGCCGTTGACCGAGCGCATGGCCATGTCCGGGTAGCGGGCGCCCGCCGCCACCCCGTGCGGCGCGAGCTCGTCGATCCGCCGCAGGTCCTCTGCGGTCAACATGATATCGGCCGCGGCCGCGTTCTCCTCGAGGTACGTGCGCCGCTTGGTACCGGGGATGGGCACGATATCCTCGCCCTGGGCGAGCACCCAGGCCAGGGCGAGCTGGGACGGCGTGCAGCCCTTTTGCCCCGCGATCTCCTCGATCCGGCGCACGAGGTCGAGGTTCTTCTGGAAGTTCTCGCCCTGGAAGCGCGGCGAGTTGCGCCGATAGTCGTCCGCGGGCAGGTCTTCGGGATGGCGGAAGCGGCCGGTCAGGAACCCTCGCCCGAGCGGGCTGTAGGCCACGAACCCGATGCCGAGGGCGCGGCAGGTGGGCAGGATGTCCTCCTCGGGCTCACGGCTCCAGAGCGAGTACTCGGTCTGCAGCGCGCTGATGGGATGAACCGCGTGCGCGCGCCGCAGCGTCGCCGGCGAGGCTTCCGACAACCCGAGGTGACGCACCTTGCCCGCCGCGTGGAGCTCCGCCATCGCGCCCACCGTGTCCTCGATGGGCACCGTCCGGTCGACGCGGTGCTGGTAGTAGAGGTCGATGACGTCGACGCCGAGGCGGCGCAGCGAGCTCTCGCAGGCCACGCGGACGTAGTCGGGCTTGCCGGAGATTCCCTGGAAGCTGCCGTCCTCTCCGCGCACGTTCCCGAACTTGGTGGCGAGCACGACCTCGTCCCTCCGGCCCCGGATCGCGCGGCCCAGGAGCTGCTCGTTGGTGAAGGGGCCGTACATGTCGGCGGTGTCGAGCAGGTCGATGCCCAGATCAATGGCGCGGTGAATGGTGGCGATCGACTCCGTCTCGTCACGACCGGCGTAGAACTCCGACATCCCCATGCAGCCGAGCCCCAGGGCCGACACCGTGAGCCCCTGCCCGAGCGTCCTCTTGCGCATCACTCTCCTCCGGGCGGTGAGGCGCCGCCTCCCCAATTTGAGCACCGCTGGCCGCGTCGCGCCACGACGAGGCGGCGGCGAGGGGCGCCGCCCGTCTGCGGCGCGGTGTTAGCATGATCGGGTGCACGAGGGACTCCTCAAAGCGGTGGAGCTGTTCAACAGCGGCCGTTTCGCCGAGTTCCAGGACGCCCTCGACGGCATGACGTCGTCCACCCGTGCCTCCTCCGAACGCCAGTTCTACACCCTTCTCAAGAACGTGGCCGAAGCGCTCCTCCAGCTCGGTGACGGAGACGTCGAGGACGCGGAGGGCATGGTGGGCTCCGCCCTGCGCAAGATGGACGAGTTCATGCCCCGCTTCCGCGGGCTCAACGTCGCCGCCCTGCGCGAGGACGTGCAGCGGCTGCTCGTCGAGCTGCGCGAGTCGCGCGCGGGCAAGCGCGCGGAGCCGGTGCCGTCGCGCCTTCCGCGCCTGCGCATCCTGCCGGAGTGAGCCGGGCGCGCCTCGTCGTCTTCGACCTCGACGGCACTCTCATCGACTCCAGCCGCGACCTGGCCGCCGCCGTCAATCGCGCGCTGCAGCGCACCTCGCCCGGCGTCGCGCGCTTGCCCGACGACCTCGTGCGCTCGTTCATCGGAAGCGGCGCCCGCGTCCTCATCACGCGCAGCCTCGCCCAGGCCGGGGTGACGCGATCCGTCGACGAAGTCCTTTCCGCCTTCCTCGAGGAGTATGCGCGCGGCCTGCTCGACGCGACCCGTCTCTACCCGGGGACGGCGGAAGCGCTCGACCGGCTCCGCTTCTGCCCGCTGGCCGTCCTCACGAACAAGCCCGGCGACATGAGCCGCACCATCCTGGAGGGGCTCGGGGTCAAGGATCGCTTCTTCCGGATCTACGGCGCCGGTGACGTCGAGGCGCGCAAACCCGACCCCGGCGGGCTGCGACGGATCGCCGAGGAGGCCGGAGTGGACCCGCAGGCCGCGGTGATGGTCGGCGACTCCAGCATCGACGTCCAGACCGGCCGTGCCGCCGGCGCGCTTACGGCTGGTGTGACTTATGGCTTCGATACCGGCAGCTTTCGCGACGACCCCCCCGATCTTCTCGTGAGCAGCCTCACGGAACTGGCGGACCGCCTCTCGTAGAGGCGGCCACGGGCTTGTGCTACCCTTTGCCGGCTCATAAGCGTCAGAATGGCGAATATTCTCGTCTGGGGTAAGACGCGCGACCTGATTTCCGGCGAGATCCCGGCCGGGATCGCGACGGAAGAGGTGGACACGCTGGCCGCCGTCCAGGCCCTGATCGAAGGCAAGGGGAGCACGCTCGTGCTCGCCGACCCCACGCGGCTCGAAGCCGAGAAGAGCGCGCTCGAAGCGTGGGTCCGCGGGGGGGGTAACCGGCGCGCGCTGATCGTCTCCGCGGCGGAAGCGGACGCCGCGGACGACCTCATCCGGCGCTTTCCCTTCCTGGACGACATCCTCGTCAAGCCCTTGACCCCGACGCGGCTGCGCCTGCGCCTCGACCGGGCCCTGGACACGATCAACAGCCGCCGCGTGATCGAGCAGCTCGACGACGCGCTCGTCCGCAAGAGCCAGGAGCTGCACGAGCTGAACCACATCGGCGTCGCCCTCTCCGCGCAACGCGACATCGACAAGCTGCTCGAGCTGATCCTCTTGAAGTGCCGCGAGATCACCGCCGCCGACGCGGGCAGCCTCTATCTGGTCGAGAGGGGACGCGATCAGGAGACCAAGACCGACGACGAGCTCATCTTCGAGCTGACCCAGAACAGCTCCGTCGTCTATCCGTTCACGAAATCCAAGATGCCGCTCTCCGAGGCCTCCATCGCCGGATACGTGGCCCTCACCGGCCAGATCGTCAACGTGGCCGACGCCTACCACCTGCCCGCGGGCTCGCCCTTCAAGGTCTCGCGCTCCTTCGACGAGAAGTCGGGCTACCGCAC
Organism: Vicinamibacteria bacterium; assembly: GCA_035715025.1. Taxonomy (GTDB): domain Bacteria; phylum Acidobacteriota; class Vicinamibacteria; order Fen-336; family Fen-336; genus AA29. The sequence goes on along the minus strand of DASTLK010000412.1, from coordinate 2,577 downwards.
CAAGTCGATGCTGGTGGTCCCCATGCGCGACCATCAGAACGAGGTCATCGGAGTCATCCAGCTCATCAACAAGAAGCGCGACGCCCAGACCGTGCTGCAGCCGGTCCAGCTCGTCGAGGAGACGGTCATCCCGTTCACCTCCGTGGACGAGGAGCTCGTCACCTCCCTGGCCAGCCAGGCCGCGGTGGCCTTCGAGAACGCGCGCCTGATCCAGGACATCAAGAACCTCTTCAATGCTTTCGTCGACGCCTCGGTGACCGCGGTCGAGTCGCGGGATCCCACGACCTCCGGCCATTCCAAGCGCGTGGCCACCCTGACCGTCGGCATCGGAGAGAAGCTGGACGCCCTCGAGAGCGGCCCCTTCCGCGAGGTGCGTTTCACGCGCGACCAGCTCCAGGAGATCCGCTACGCGAGCCTCCTCCATGACTTCGGCAAGGTCGGCGTGCGCGAGAAGGTCCTGATCAAGGGCAAGAAGCTCTACGTCGGAGAGATGCTCCTCATCAAGCAGCGCTTCGCGTACATCAAGCGGACGCTGGAAGCGGAGCACATGCGGGCGAAGCTGGAGCAGATCCAATCCGGGCAGACCTCGCGGGACCTGCTCGTGGACATGGACCGCGCCTACGAGACCCAGCGCGAGGAGGTCGACGCGCTGCTGCGGATGGTCACGCAGGCGAACGAGCCCACGATCCTCGAGGAAGAGAGCTTCCGCGCCCTCATGGACCTGACCGGCCGTTCCTTCGCGGACGCGGAGGGGAGCCGCCAGCCCTTCCTCACGCCCAACGAGGTGGCCGCCCTGTCCATCCGCAAGGGCTCGCTCTCCGAGAAGGAGCGCCGCGAGATCGAGAGCCACGTGACGCACACCTTCCGGTTCCTCTCCGAGATTCCCTGGACGGGCGAGTTCCGCCGCGTCCCGGAGATCGCCTACGCCCACCACGAGAAGCTGGACGGGACGGGCTATCCGCGGCGGCTCAAGGCGGGCGAGATCCCGATCCAGTCGCGCATGATGGCCATCTCCGACATCTTCGACGCCCTCGTCGCCTGGGACCGTCCCTACAAGAAGGCGGTGCCCGTCGAGCGCGCGCTCGGCATCCTGCGCGACGAGTCCCAGATGGGGAAGCTGGACCGCCAGATCCTCGACGTGTTCATCGAGGCCAAGATCTACGAGAAGACCCTGCCGCGGGCGGGGGCGGAAGCGACCGAAGTCGCGCGGTAGTCCCGTACATACGTTTGCGGACTGATGGCCGACACGCGCAAGGTCGTGTTCGTGGCGGCGGGGAGCCTGGCCGCGACGGGCGCGATCCTCGCCCTCGTGTTCAGCCTCGCCGGATGGGCCTATCGCCATCGCGGCGTCTCCCTCCACGATGGACGGCTCCGCCGGGTCGTCGAGAAGCATCCGATGATGGGCCAGGTCTCGGAGGGGATCCTTGCGGAGCCGGGGAACCGGGCCCTGGCGACGCCCGCCTCCGAAGAAGAGCTGCGCCGCCTGGCCGCCCGGTACCCCGGCGCCCGCGCGGACGCGATCGTCGCGAAGTGGCACAAGTGGCGCCACATGCGCGCCTTCGATGCGCAGGACGCCGTCTACTTCCTCTTCTTCGACGACGCGGGCGCTCTCCAGGACTACGAGCTGGCCGGCAAGTGACCGGCGGCCGCTTCGGCCGGGGCTATTCTTCCGCGTCGCTGCGCTAAGATCGAAGAATGCCCGCACCCGTGCCCACGCCGCTCGTCATCGCCCATCGGGGAGACTCCGCCCACCGCCCCGAGAACACCCTGGCCGCCTTCGCCTCCGCCCTGGAGATCGGCGCCGCCATCGCCGAGTTCGACGTCCACCTGACCCGCGACGGGGAGGTGGTCGTGATCCACGACGCCACCCTCGACCGCACGACCAACGGCCACGGCGCCGTGCGCAACCTGACCCTGGCCGAGATACGGCGCTTCTCCGCCGGCTACCCCGCCCGCTTCGGCTCCGCCTATCCCGGCGAGCGCGTACCCACCCTCGGCGAAGTGCTCGGCCTGCTGCGCGAGCGCGCCCAGGCCATGATCGAGATCAAGGCGGAGGCGGTCACCGACGACGCGGAGGGCGGCATCGAGGCGCACGTGGTGGAAGAGGTGCGCAAGGCGCGAATGGAGAAGGACGTCGCGCTGATCTCGTTCGATCGGCGCGCCCTCATGCGCTGCCGCACCTTCGCTCCCGAGATCCTGCGCGGCCACCTCTTCGAGCGGGGCAAGCCCGGCGACATGCTGGCGGGCGCGCGCGAGGTCGCCTCGGAGCTGGTCATGCCCGAGAAGCGGCTGCTCTCGGACGAGCTGCGCGACCGCGCGCGCGAGGCCGGGGTGAAGGTGGCGACCTGGGTGGTGGACGACATCGAGGAGCTGCGGCGCCTGATGCGGTTCGAGCTCTACGGCGTCGGCTCCAACCGGCCGGGCGAGATGCTGGAGGCGCTCGAGTCGCTGTGAGCTGCGCGCGGCGGCGCCTACCCGTGCAGGAGATGCACGACCAGGCCGGAGGGCAGCTTGGGATGGAAGAACGTGCTCTTCGCGGGCATGGATTCGCGCGCGTCCGCGACGTCCACGATCTGC